>JAKFYP010000163.1 GCA_021730835.1 Alphaproteobacteria bacterium | reverse complement strand
GCGACTGCGGTAACCGGCTGTTTCTGCGGCGCGGCGGCGGGCTTTGAGGCTTGCTGCTGCATCGGGTAACGGCGCACAGGCCGGGAAGACGCATCGCTATCGCGGCCCGAAGCTTCGGCTTAGATACCGGTCGCCACCACGGAAACGCGCATCATGCCTTCCATCTGCTCACTGAAAGTCGAGCCGAAAATAATATTGGCGTCGGGGTCGATTTCCTCGCGGATACGGTTGGCTGCTTCGTCCACCTCAAACAGCGTCATATCGCCGCCGCCGGTAATATTGATCAGCGCCGCCCGCGCTCCCTTGAGAGACACGTCATCCAACAGCGGGTTAGAGATGGCTGATTCGGCAGCGTCAATGGCACGTTTTTCGCCGGACGCCTCACCGGTTCCCATCATGGCTTTACCCATTTCCTTCATCACGGCGCTAATATCGGCAAAGTCGAGATTGACCAACCCCGGCTTGACCATCAGGTCGGTGACGCCCTGCACGCCGGAGCGCAAGACCTCATCGGCCATGCGAAACGCCTCGGCAAAAGTGGTTTTTTCTGTCGCAATACGAAACAGATTCTGGTTGGGGATAACAATCAGTGTGTCCACATATTCCTGAAGTTCTTTCAGTCCCTCTTCCGCCATGCGCATACGGTTAGAACCTTCAAACTGGAAAGGCTTGGTGACTACGCCCACCGTGAGAATCCCCAACTCACGCGCCGCACGCGCCACGATCGGCGCTGCACCGGTTCCCGTACCGCCGCCCATACCGGCGGTAATGAATACCATATTACTGCCTTCAACATGGCTGATAATCTCATCCATTGACTCCTCGGCGGCGGCAGCTCCCACACGCGGTTCCGCCCCTGCCCCAAGCCCCTTGGTGATCGTTGCGCCAAGCTGGATGATCCGATCAGTCTGAGCACTCTGCAAGGCCTGCGCATCCGTATTGGCAATAACGAAATTCACCCCTTCCAGCCGGGCGCTGATCATATTGTTGACGGCATTTCCTCCCGCGCCGCCCACACCGACGACGGTGATAGTGGGACGCAGGGCTTCGGACTGGTTGGGAAGGTGAAGATTAATCGACATAGAAATACCTTAAAAAGGGCGGGATTAAACAGGTCATGCCTCAGTTCTACTACTATATTTTGTGTATTGCAACCGGTTCTTTACGTCTTCACACACAATATGTGTGTTCATGTGAAAGATGAGATTGTTTATATTATAATTTGGAAAACAATAATTATTAGTGCAAGCGAGGGCCGGAGGGAGATTCCATGTCCCGGTGCTCAATATAGCGCTCCCACTCCTGCCCCTCCCGAGACTCCAGCCCGTGACGCTCGACAAAACTCTCACCCTGTCGGGCGGCCGGTGCAAAACGTTCGGCGAAATCAGTCCGATAATCTTCCTGCAAAGCGGCAACAGGAGTGAGTGCGGAGGCAGGCGATTCGGTTATCGCATTCTGCCTGCCATACCTTACAGGATGGCGAACAAGCCTGACAACTTCGTTTAAAACCGTTTCCTCCTTGTAGGTTCCCGGTGGCTGCTCGGGCACGCCGGAGAGCCGCCCATGCACACCGAAGGCCAGTTCGTTAGCGCGCACGCGCCCGTCATTGATGGCCGCCGCCCAGTCCCGAAGATGCAACTCCCGGTCAAGTACCTGCACCAGCGCCTGTTTCTGATCCGGCGTAGCCTGCGCATATTCTCCCCGCAGACGCGTATGAATCTCCTGCGCCAACGGCGGATTGGCATCTGCGAATAATTCCAGCACATATTGCGGGGTGACATCCATACCATAGGCTCGCCGGTTCTTAATTTCATGAATTTTATCGCTTAAATTCGCCTGATCTACGCCAGCCGCCTTCTCCCAGACCAGCGCCGTCATGCTCGCGGCGAAGAAGCTGCCGATTCCGGCACCAAACATCAGGGCAATCCTCGGTATCGCCTCGGAGACTACGGCAGGCCCTAAAATCAGGTTGGCGGCTACGACCGCGCCAATCGCCAGAACTGAACCGATGAGATCGGAAAACAGTCTGATATTTCTGTATTTATCGTTGCGCTCCAACTCCCGGCACAATGTTTCGTTGCGCGGTATCCCAAGCGCCGGGCTACCTTCCGCCACAATATGTAAATCCTCCACGCTCAGGCTGGATGGATCACGCCCCCGTATCGCCGCAATCTCATGACGGTATTCGCCCAGCATATGCACTTCATGGTGATGATGGCGCATCTGCTTGATATAATGGGAGACTCCCCAGGCAATCGGCAGGGAAACCAGCGGTAATAAACCGGCTGACAGGCCGCCGAAACCGGCCGCCAGCCCGACGACCGCATAGCTCAGGCCGCGCCCGCCCAGCCAGACCAGCCCGGCCTCCCCTAAATGTTTAGCTCTTTCAAGAACGTCCATAGCACCCGGAAAACACACCTCTCCACAGAGTATTATAGCGCCCGGGCGGCAGGGGTAGTGTGAAGCTTTGATGAAGATTAGCAGACTGTTAGCAGTTTGCGGAAAAACGTTTTGGCGAGGAGATTTTCAGGCGTTTTTGCCCGCAGAACCGGAGTGTACTCGAAGGTACATGAGGATTCGAGGACAAAAACAACGACAAAATCACCCGTCAAAATAGTTTTTCTGCAAACTGTTAGAGGTGATATGCTTTGGCCAGCGCCACATAGTGCCGGGCGCTTTCAGGGATGAAATGTTTTTCCTGTGCCGCGAGAGGACGAAAGAGTTTCGCCGGATTACCGGCCCATAATTCACCGGCCATCACCTGCTTTCCCGGGGTCAGCAATGCCCCGGCAGCCAGCATTCCCCCTTTTTTTACAACGGCTTTATCCATAACCGTCGCCCGCATCCCGACAAAGCAATCGTCCTCCAGCGTACAGGCATGAAGTACCGCAGCATGCCCGACCGTAATGCCTGAGCCAATCAGGGTCGGCCCGGTCTCGCGGGTGACATGAATAACGGTTCCATCCTGAATATTGGTGCGCTCGCCGATACGGATATGGCAGACATCGCCCCGGATGACACAGCCGAACCAGATATTGCTTTCCGCCCCGATTTCCACATCGCCGATGATAACCGCTCCCGGCGCGATAAAGGCCGTGGGGTGAATTTTCGGCGTTTTACCTTCAAATGAAAAGACGGCAGGGGCATGATGGAGCATTTCCCAGCCATACAACAAGGCGATCCGTCAATGCAAGTCCCTTTGAAAATATATAAAATATTAACTGATTTTCGGGTATAATATAACCATGCAACACCTGAAGCATCCTTCTCGCCCGGGCGGATTTTCCCTGCTTGAGATGTCGGTTGTCCTGATCATCGTCGGGCTGATTGTCGGGGGAGTCACGGTAAACAGAGAAATGATCCGCGCCGCCGAACTCAGGCGCGTTTTGAAGGATGCCGATACCTACAAAGCCGCTATCAACACGTTCCGGGATAAGTACCTCGCTCTGCCCGGCGACATGAGTAACGCCACCTCGTTCTGGGGCAAGGATAATACGGCGTGCCCGGCGGATTCCGGCGCTGTTGCCGAGCCGGGAACCTGCAACGGCGACGGGGACGGACATATTATCCTATCCGGTTCAGCACCTTTCATCAGCGAAGGCACGGCGGTCTGGAATCAGCTTGCGCTGGCCGGCATCATCGAGGGAACTTACGATCTTGACTGGGGAGCGGGCGCGTACCCTGAAACGCATGCGCCGGTCAGCGCTCTTTCGGAATCCAGTTACGCAGTAGATTATTACGGCACGTTATCCGGGGCGACCTGGTGGTATGATGGCGATTATGGGCATGTCATACGATTCGGTATTCCAAATAATAACGGAGGCACTTTTTGCCCGTCATGCTTTGATGCGAATCCCCATTTTAATCCGCAGGATACATGGAGACTGGATACCAAGACGGATGACGGGCTACCGGGGACGGGAAATATCCGCGCCGCGAAGAATGATGAGCTACCGGCAACCTGTACCAGCAGCATCAATGCTGCCAACACCTTCACCGCAACATATCAGGTTGATGTGAATACCCTATGCCTTGTCATTTTCCTGCTGGGGGATGAATAACGATATTTATCATTACATACTTGTTAAACATTAATATATTTTGTGGTAGAATGAACGTATGATCCATCCCTATCCCTCTTTCCGGCATCAGCGCGGTTTCTCCCTGATTGAGCTTGCCGTTGTACTGATCATCGTCGGTCTGGTGATTGGCGGAACGCTTGCGGGCACGGAAATGGTGCGTTCGGCGGAGTTTCGCAGCGTCGGCAAGCAAGGAATGGAATATAAAGCAGCCATAGCCAATTTCAAAGATAAATACATGGCATTGCCGGGCGATATGGCAAACGCCACGGCATTCTGGGGCCGGGATGATACGTTATGCCCACTTCACAGCGGTACAACTGCTACTCCGGGGACATGCAACGGTGACAATGATGGAAGGATTCTGTGGATCAGCAGCGATGGTGAATCTACACATGTATGGAATCATCTTGCTTTTGCAGGGTTACTGGATGGATATTACGATGGTGACTGGACGACAGGCCTCAAGGTTGGCATTAATGCACCTGAATCCACGCTTGGGGATGGAACATGGCACATGTACTATCTGGGTGTAGCTATCGACCATCACTGGTACGAGGAACAGTACGGACATATTATCCAGTATGGAGGCTATCCGGGTACAGGATGCCCCTCCTGTATCTGGCCCTTTGAAAAGTTAACTCCCGATGCCTCCTACGCCATCGACAGCAAGTTTGATGATGGTAAACCGGGCACCGGGCTTATCCGTTCGCAAAAAGCAAATGTCGCCCCCCCTGTCTGCACAACGATTGTTGATCGAGATCAGAGCAGGCTGGCTGAATACCGTTTAGGCACCGATGATGCATGCACGCTTGCGTTCCTGCTCGGAGGAGAACAGGGGTAACTGCCTCTTTCTCTCTTTGTCGTATAAACATGCTCTTTTTCTCCATACCACAGGTCAACGCTTGATTTGCATGTGCCCAGCGCGTAGATCAATGGAATGCCGGGGAAAATCTGGAAATCACTTCGCAAGCTGGGCCGCTGCATTTTTGAGGCGTGGTATTCGGCCATTATCCGTCATGACGGGGTGGAGCACGCCGGATATCTTTCTTTTCTCGGGCTTTTAGCCCTGTTTCCCTTTCTCGTGCTGATCGTCGTTTTCGCCGGATGGCTGGGCGAAGGCGAGTTGGGTACGCAATTCGTTGAATTGCTGTTCAGCCATATGCCACCCGAGGCTATTGCCGCCGTCAAACCCCGTATTGAGGAAATCTCTTCCGGCCCGCCCTCGGGGCTGCTGACTATCTCAATCCTTGGCGCCATATGGACTTCCTCCTCGCTGGTCGAGGGGATGCGCACCGTGCTGAATCGCGCTTACCGGGTCAGCACGCCGCCCGCCTATATTTTCCGGCGGGTGACGAGCATTCTGCAACTGCTCGTCTTTACGCTGGTGATTATTATCGGTATGTTTTTACTGGTATTTGCACCGCTGGTTATCGGGCAACTGGAGGAAATGGTCGGGCTGGATTTTCTGGCGCAGGAACAACTCGATCTCGGCAACCTGATTTTCTCGTTCAGCACCGTCAGCATGTTCCTGATGGTTGCCAATCTATACTATATCCTGCCCAATATCAGGCAAACCATTATTGACGTGGTTCCCGGCGCGATTATCACCGTCAGCCTGTGGACGACATCGGCGGCGTTATTTTCCTATTACCTCTCCACATTCGACCAGATGAGCCTGATATACGGTTCGCTGGGCGGCATTATCGCCACCCTGATTTTTTTCTACATGGTCAACGTGATTTTCATCTACGGGGCAGAGTTGAATTATCAGCTTGTTACCGCGTTTGGTGTCAAGATTGAGGAAAAAGAGCATTTCGATCCTCCTCCTCCTCCTTCTGAATGATTCTCCCTTCCGGGACAGACGCAATGCTGGCTTTGTGAGGAGATATAGCCGATTTACTTATGTGACTGCATATCAATCACATCGGCTATCGCCCGCGACTGCGGGCGCGCCGCCTCACAGCATCCACCTGTGGGATGCTGTGTCATAAAAGAGTTCAGCATCCACCTGTGGGATGCTGTGTCTTATAAAGATGAGCATCCCACAGGTGGATGCTCATGCGGCGCACTACCTTTATGCGCAAGCATAAAGGTAATTAGCTATAACCGGGAGAGTGTAATGCCGTTTGACGATGGTTTCGACCGCCTGCTTGAGGATCAGAGCAGGCAGGCAGATGCGTTCAGCGATGAAATACGCCGCCGTATGCAGGAAGCCATGCAGGAGATCGAACGCGATTTTGCCGCTTTTCTCGATCATTTGCTGAGAGTGGAAGTCGCCGGTTTTGAACACCGGGTTTCGGTAATTCTCGATGCGCAGCCCGTCAATACCGCCGAGTCGGTCACCTCAGGCATCGGCAGCGCCATACAGGAAGTATTCGGCTTTGATTCCGGCTCCCTGATTGGCCGTAGTCTCGGCGCGGCGCTGGATCGCGCCGTTTCGGATTTCACCCGAACCGGCAAGGTGCGCCCGCGCTCACTGCTCAGAGCCGGAGCGGCGGCGGCAAGCAACAATATCACCCGCACTTCCGGCAGCGGCAATACCGGCGGGCTGCGTTTCAGTCGCTCGCAAGCGGCACTTGAAATCGCCGGGGAGTTGCAAAAGGGTGGAAGAAACGGATAAGTTACTCAGCGATGGGATTTCGTATCGCCGTAGCCATGCGATTCGGCAAAGGAAAGATGCTGTCTGGCTGTTTCATTCCCGGCGGCGGCTGCTTTTTTCCACCAGAGAAGCGCCTCATCGGCTGATTCCTTGACGCCAAGCCCG
The DNA here is from genome assembly GCA_021730835.1 of Alphaproteobacteria bacterium. Classification (GTDB taxonomy): domain Bacteria; phylum Pseudomonadota; class Alphaproteobacteria; order Rickettsiales; family UBA998; genus JAKFYP01. The sequence continues at coordinate 6,998 of JAKFYP010000163.1, read as the reverse complement.
GCGGCATAAGCCTGCGCCAGTTCGACCATCGCCTTGTTGTCGCCCTGTTCGGCGGCCTTTTTATACCATTCAATGGCCCTCACCGGGTCGCGCTTCATCCCGTTACCCTGCATATGCAGCGCCGCCAACTCACGCATCGCCTGAGCGGAACCCGCCTGCGCCGCCCGCGTGTAATAGGCCACGACCCGCCCGATCGTCTCCGGGTTGCCGTCGCTGCCATACACTTTACCCAGTTCGATCATCGAGTCAATATCACCAAGAACGGCGGCTTTTTCAAACCAGTATATCGCCTTCTCACGTTCAGCCGGAACACCCTCCCCGCCCTTTTTATAGAGCTTGCCGATTTTGCGCGCCGAATCAACGCTGCCCTGCTCGACCGCCCTGAAGTACCAGCGCAGGGCGTTCTGGGCATTTGCCGGTACGCCTTCACCCTTCTGATACATATCGGCGAGACGCCTCATCGCCCGGTCGTCGCCTTTTTCCGCCCCTTCCTCGATCAGCATGAGGGCTTTAGCGAAATCCGGCTTCGTATCCTTTCCGCCCTCAAGGTAAAACTTGCCCATCGTGTAAGCGGCATTTATGTACCCGTTCGCCCGCGCCTGCTGCAACAGTTGCAATCCTTTTTTTGTATCCTGCTCCACACCTTCCCCATCGAGATAGTGACGCCCCAGCAGCGCCATTGCCTCCAGATGGTTGCTGTCCCTGCCCGGCTCCAGCGCCGCATTGAACCATTTTTCTGCTTCACGCGAACTTTTCTCGACGCCCCTGCCCTGTTCAAAACGCAATCCTTTGACGATCATCGCCTTGCGGTCGTCTTCCTCTTCAATCGCCTGATCGAGATACTCCATGCTTTTTGTAAAATCATCCGGCGTGCCTTTCGCCGCCAGCACCTCGGAGCGATCTATCAGCGCTGCCGAACTGCCCGCCGCCACGGCGCGATCCAGCCAGCGCTCGGCTTTTGCCGGGTCATGCTCCACGCCGATCCCATCGCGGTAAATCTCCACCATTGCCATCATGGCCTGCGTACTACCCCGATCAGCGGCCAGACGGTAAAAGCGCAGGGCTTTGGTGGGGTTTTGTTTAACCCCAAGCCCCAGCCGATAAGCTTTCCCGAGTTGGCGGATCGAATCGCGGCTACCGGATTTCGCCCCCTCCTGAAACAATTGAAATGCTTTCTGCGGATCCCGCTTGACGCCATATCCTTCCGCGTAGGCCAACGCCAGATCGTAGGTGATATCCGCCCCGGCCTTGGGATGCAGCGCCGCCTGCTCCAGCCAGTACACATAGCGTTGCGGGTTAGGCTTGCCGCCATATTCCCCGCGATAGAATTTAGCGACCTGCTCCATCGCGGGCAGGTGACCACGCGAAGCCGCTTTCTCCAGCCATTTCAGGCCCAGATCAATATCCTGTTTCAGGCCGGTTCCAAGCGCATGGTTGATACCCAGTTCATACATCGCCTCTTCCACGCCGAACCCGGCGGCCTTACGCCACCACGCCGCCGCCTGCTCCATATCGTAGGGCACGCCGACACCGCGCTGGTATTGCCGCGCCAGCATCTGCATCGCCCAGGGCTTGCCCGCTTCCGAGGACGCCTTGAGCCATTGCGTTCCAACTACCTCATTGCGCGCCACAACAATGCCGTCCATATAAATCGAGCCGATCTGGTACAGCGCGTCGCAGCGGCCTTTGGCGAGGTCTTTAAGCAGCATGTTCTGGGCCAGCAGGAACATCTCTTCATCGGCGTTTTCCGAGGGCGGCACGACTTTGCCCTCAAGATAGAAATGCGTCAGGGCCAGCGCCGCGTTCGGGTTGCCGGTCTTGAGGTCGCGGATATAATATTCCTCCGCCTTCTTCGGTTGCCCCTCTTCCTCGAACAGATTGCCAAGCTCGGTTGCCGCGCCGCGCACCCCGGCATTCACCGCGTCCTCAAGCAATGCGTGCGCCTTTTTGGGATCCTGCGTGACGCCTTTGCCCCAGAGATAGAGTTTCGCCAGATGGTATTTAGCGCCGTTGACCGAATGCTTGTCGTCCTTACGACCGGCGGCCAGCGTCAGGAATTTCGCGGCCAGATCGGGATTGGTGGCAATATCGCCAGTGCCGTTGAGATATAAAACACCCAACTCATAGGCCTGTTTGGTCGGAAGTTTAGCTAGTCCTCCGGCATCCTGCGACCAGTCACGATCCGGCAGGGGCGGCTTGACGACTTTGCAAACCGTGCCGTAATCCATGCGCGGCGGCAAAAGCGGCGGGTCTTTTTTCTCCTGAGCGTAGGCGGCAAATACCGGCAGGCAGAGCGCAAACAACGCCAGCAATAAAACAAACTGTCTGCCGGTTTTTAGCATGGTTTTTTAGCCTTACCGCTCCACGGCGTTTTCGGCCTGTGCGGCCTTGAGCGCATCACCCGAACCGGAGAGCAGGAAGCTGTAGCCGGTGCGTCGCTTTAGCTCGACACCTTTAAACGCGCTGATTTCCTTATCGCCCGCCATGACCGCCAGATCGAGCGTCAGGGCATTGACTTCCCGCGACTTGCCCTCGCCGGACGCCACGTCAGCCACAATATCGGCCTTATGCGCCGGTGCGTGCAGCGCCGCTTGCGGCGCGTCAGAGAGGTTATAGAAATAAATCATGCTTTTCGCCGGATTGGCCAGCAGGGCATCCTCAATCGGGGTGATTTTCCCCTTCTGCACGGCGACCGTATAATATTTCCCGGCCTCAACTTTTATCGCCTGCGATGCGCCTGCCGCTTCCAGCGTGTAGTCACCCGCCTTGAGAACGTAGTATGGTGAAATCCCCGGAGCCACCACATCCTTAAACGCTACCGATCCGAGCTGGCTGGTGATGTTGCTATCCGTTGCGTTGGCCAGACGGATAAAGGCGGAGTCAGCGGGCGGCGTCGGGTCATAAAGCTCCTGATCGTTCGCCTTCGCAGCGAAGCCAACACCGGTTGCCAGTAATAGCGAAAGAAAAAGATGCCTGAGCTTCATAGTTGTCTCCACAGGTTGAAATGCGGCTTGCGCCGCTGATGGTTAATAAATGGTAAATAGCAATTTCCGGCAGTGTTATCAAGTTGATTTTTTAGGTATCCTGCACACACGGGCATTGAGCGTCGCGTTGATGTTCGGCAATCCGTCCACCGATACGGAGGAGAGTAATCCCTCGATTTCGCCCGATAACTCAATGAAAAACCGCCCGGCATTATCGAAATGCTGGCTGCGGTCTACGATGAACCACTCTCCGTCGCCATCGGCGTAATCCAGTTGCAGCGTGAAGGAAGCCAGTCCGCGATTGGCCGTTTCCAGAAACAGGTAATAGTCGTTGCCTGAGACTTCCTTATCCTCGGTGACTTCGAGCAACAAGCCGCCCTTGCCGCCTTTGATCTCCAGCATGCCGCTCGCCAGCGCGTCCTCCGGCTTGCATTCGCCGTAAATCGCCGGAATTAGCTGGCGATAGTATTTCGTGGTGTCGTTGTTGAGGTCATAAATTCCGGGCGCTTCCCAGAAGACGAAGGGCGGATGCGTATCCTGAAACTGCGGCGAGGAAGTCCATGAGACGATCGCATTGAACAACAAACCGGCGGAAAGCGCGAAATTGGCCACTTCCAGCCCGGTATATTCCGAGAGAAAGCCATCGAAATTAAACCATGACAGCGCGCTGAAGCTTGAGCCGACCAGCACCGCCGGATCACCGCCGCCCGCATCGCCAAACAGCGCATCCTCGCCGGTTGCGGCGGCGCGGCGCGTCTCAAACAGCGGGAACGGCTCGCCGGGTACTTCCGAAGTGCATAAACGCTGCAATTCCAGCGCCATCGTTTCTTTCATTTCCTTGGTTCCGACCTCTTTGGTCTCAAACGTCGCCGGTGAAAGTTTCTTGTACGCCGGAAGCTTTTTGATCTCTTCGGCTACCGCCTGCGCCGCCCGGCGCGCCCCGAACGGCGTCCAGTGCAAATCGCGGCGGAAGAAAAATATTTCCTTCTCGCCCTCCGGAATCACCGATTCTTCCGTCAAATCAGGAACAATCAGCCCCGTTTCGCGCATGGTATTGAGCATCGAGGAATAGGACTCCGTTGCCTTCGTCACATGAAAACGCTTCTGGTCGGGGTCGTCCATATGAAGAAAGGCCTGCGCGGCAATCCCTCGCGGCGGAACCGAAATAAATACCACTTCCGTGCCCCGCTGGCGGAATGCCTCCGCCATACGCGACAGATACGACGCCGCCTCGGGCATCAGCCGGTAATGCTGCTTGAGATCCCCCGCAACCCTGAAAAACCAGCCATCCTCGCCTTGTGTCATCGCACCGATGGTCTGCTTTTCCTTATTGCCGAGATCCGGGCACTGAAACGCCAGTTCGCCCGCCCGCGCCGGATGCGAAAAAATCCATATAAATAAGGAGGCCAGCAGAAGTGCCGGGATGCAAAACCGATTCATGAGCCGTGGAAAATCCGTTGTTGTCGTTCTTCTCAATGATGCAATGCACTATCGGTTTTACAGCAGCCTGTCAACCGATTAACCAATTCGTTAATCAAATATTTACATTATCGCGCTATGCTGAACATCAATGGCTCGGGGAGGAATCGACCATGATCAACTCGATCAATATCTCTGTATCCGGTCTCAACGCGGCCGGGCTGCGCCTTGCCAACAGCGCCAGCAATGTCGCCAATATACATAGCACGGCGAAGAATGTCAGGGGGCAGAAGGTGGATGAACCACACACTCCGCAAGATGTCGTGCAGAGCAGTATCGAGCCGACAGGGGGCGTGCGGGCAGAACTCCGCCCACGCGACCCCGCTTCGGTGAAAGTCTACGCGCCCGGTCATCCCGACGCCGACGCCGATGGCATCGTTGAATTCCCCAATGTCGATCTGGAAAACGAGGTCGTTGAACAGCATATCGCCAGCTACGACTATAAGGCCAACCTCAAGGCCATCGAGGCCGCCGATACCATGCTCAAAAGCCTGCTAGATATTGAGAGCTGAGTTTTTTCTTCCGCTACGGGGCCTATCGTTGCGATGTGGCCCGGTCTTTACCATCGTTTTGCCATGCACGCCCATCATGCTCCAACTCCTCAAGTTCCGCTACGACGTTTTCGGGCTGACCCCCAACCTCTGCCGCAACGTCCGTCTGACGTCCTCTCTCAGCTAATTCCGCAAGCTTTGTGCCCATCGCTTCATCGCCCGCCAGATAAGTCACTAATTGCTGGTATTTAGCGCTATCATCCTTGAAATGCTCTCCTCGCTGCAAGTGGTCGAGTTGATATGCAGTAATCTGCAATGTGTCTTGGATGTGCTTTTTGCGTATTCCCGAAAAAGCATATAGCTTCTCCAAAATAGCGCCCGGCAAGTTTTCTGCCGCAACGTCCTGACCAAAAAATTGCCCTCCATTAAGCGCCACTTCCGCCTGCGTTGCAATTTCCCCAACCCCGCTAATCGCGGGATCGCCATGACTCAATCGAAAAAGCATACGCAGATCATCATCTGCAAGGTTGAGCCGGGTGACGATCATTTGTAGCGACTTGTTTTGTGCATTTCTTTGATTGTTACTAAGTTTCTCCCTTACAAAAATATCCAGTATGTCTTCCAGACCTCTTAAACTCACCCCCCAGCGCTCACTAAGGGTTTTGAGAAACCGGTTGAAGGGATAAACCTCATTCTCCTTTTCACCCGGCATATTCTCTACCGCTTCCCTGAGTATATCCCGGAAACTGGGGGCGAGGGCAGGATCACCGGCAACCTTTTTCACGCCTTTCTCCTTAATCGCCGCCCGGGCGACATCCCGCCTTTCTGTAACTGCACGCCCCTCTCGCTGCCGGGCCTCCTCTGCCTCTCGCTGCCGAGCCTCCGCCGCCAGCCGCTCTTCGTATTGGTGAATTTGCCGTTCCTCATTGGCGATTTTGGTCATTTCGGCTGTTATGTCATCTTCGGTTATTCCTTTGGCGTACTGCCTTTGCGATGCGTGAGCCATCAATGACTCTTGGGTAATCTGGCGCTCAATCTTTTTTTCTCTTTCAGCCTTTTGCCTTGCTTTTTCTTCAGCGACTTCAGTATCCATCTCCCCATCCGTGACAGGATTGCCTCTTTCTTCTTCCGGTCTGCGATCCTGAATCCGTTGTTTTGCCGCTTCTCTTTCTTTGGCTTCCATCTCCTGCCGGACAATTGCTTTTTCTTCCTCCCGCTCGGTAGACGTAAAATAATCTCCGGAATGCGTAGCATACACAACCGAACCTTTTGCTCTCAACCTGTCAGTGACCGTCTGCCCAACCAGAGCCTCTTCTCTCCGGGCTTCTATCTCTTCTGCTTGCTGACGATAATACACTCTCGTCTGACGGCGCGAATAGAGCGCCTTTATTTTGTCCTCGGATGACAGATTATCCTCATCAACCGCAGGATCACCGGCTGGAGCGGCATCTTCTTCACGTTCCTCGGACATATGATCCTTTTGTTGCTTTCCCCCTGATTTTTTTGCCATCGGAGTGTCTCCATCATGGATGCGTTGTGTTTTATGGAGGCCCCTATTACCAAATCATTAACAAAATTTCCATAAAAATTTCTGATTACCCACGATACTCCGCTCCCCCCTTGAAGCATCCGCCTGCGGGATGCTTCATTATTGGTTTGCATAGCACCCCGCAGGCGGGTGCTCCAAGGGGGGAGTGGTAACCCGCAGGCAAGCGGTGGGGGGCAGGTTATAGGTTTCAGGTTACAGGTTTAAAAAAAAGAATCTGTACCCACGATACTTCGCTCCCCCCTTGAGGGGGAGCACGCGAAGCAAGGCTGTAAGCCGAAGCTGAGCGGTGGGGGGGATAATAAGAGCAATCCCCCCCACCGAATCGCCTTCGGATTTCATCCTCGGCTCTTCGACTCCCCCTCAAGGGGGGAGTGGTAACCCGCAGGCGGGTGCTTCAGGGGGGGAGTGGTAACCCGCAGGCGGGTGCTCCAAGGGGGGAGTGGTAACCGACTGCTTTTACTGACATACATACAGATAAGAGGCAAGCGGTGAATA
>JAKFYP010000042.1 GCA_021730835.1 Alphaproteobacteria bacterium | reverse complement strand
AAAGGAGTCTCCGATGCGCCGTTTCTCTTCCCTGTTCCTGCTGGCGCTGGCCTTCGCCATGCCTGCTTTCGCCGCCGATGAACCCCGCGTTGCCGAGGCTAAAAAATTCTTCGAGCAATATCAGGCCTATGACGGCAAGCCCGAGCAGCTTAATTTCTTTGCCGATAACGCGCAGGTGCTTACCGTCATCGTTTTCCCGGGTGGGCAGAAGCAGGAAATCAACCTGAGCGGTGCGCAGTTTCGCCAGCTTGGCACGATGGTCATCGAACAGGCGAAACAGCAGGGCAAGGAACTGAAAGCCAGCTACGCCAACATGACGTTTACGCCGGAGGAAAACTTCGTGCGCATTCAGGGGCAGACCTATTCACCGGATTATAACGTCTGGGCGCCGTTCATGGTGCGCGTCAGCAAGGATGAGCAGGGCAACCAGCGCATCCGCCAGCTTTATTCCAAAGTAACGCTGACCGCCGAACAATTGCAGCAGATGCAGCAGGCGCATCCGCTGCCGGGGCAGGGGCAGGGGTCGGCACAGTCGCAACCGGCTCCGGCGACACGGTGATTGCCCGCCCTTTTTCTTATGGAAACGGCATGCCCGGGAACCGTCCATGTCCCTGCTGACCATCCACGAACCCGGCCAGACGCCCCTGCCGCACGAAGATACGGCGGCGGTGGGCATTGACCTTGGCACGACGCATTCGGTCGTCGCCATCGTCCATAACGGCATCCCGCAAGCTATCGAAGACGCGCACGATCAATCGGTGATCCCGTCCGCCGTCTGGTATGGGGCGGGACATGCGGTAGTCGGGCAGGAAGCAAAACGGCGCTGGCAGGAGGGCGACGGCGCGGCAATTGCCTCGATCAAGCGGCTGATGGGGCGCTCGGGCCGTGAGGCTGTGGCGCTGATGCCGCATCTGGCGGGTGTTGCAGGCGAAGACGGCCCGCCCCGGCTCACCCTTGGTGGAAAGGGGCGCACGCCGGTTGAAATCTCCGCCGATATATTGCGCCACCTCAAAACCGTCGCCGAGGAAGCGCTGGGCAGGGAAGTCTCAAGAGCGGTGATTACCGTACCCGCCTATTTCGACGACGCGGCGCGGCTGGCAACCAAAGACGCGGCGCAACTCGCCGGGCTGGAAGTCCTGCGCCTGATCAGCGAGCCGACGGCGGCGGCGCTGGCTTACGGGCTGGAGCACGCGGCGGAGGGGATCTACGCGGTCTACGATCTGGGCGGCGGCACGTTCGATATTTCACTGTTGCGGCTGGAGGGCGGCGTCTTTCAGGTGCTCGCCACCGCCGGAGATACGGCGCTGGGCGGTGACGACCTCGACCGGGCGATTGCCGAACGCTGGTCGCAGGAGCGCAGCGAGCCGGTGACTCCGGCATTGCTGGCCGAAGCCCGCCACGCCAAGGAAGGCAGTCCGGATGCCCGCACCCCGCTTGCCGCGCACCTGCTTGCCGAGCTGGCAAAGCCGCTGATTGATCGCACGCTGGCCATTTGCGGGCGGGCGCTGGAGGATGCGGCTATTTCAAAACAGGATATCAAAGGCGTGGTGCTGGTTGGTGGCTCCACCCGGCTGGCGGCGGCACGGCAGGCGGTTGAGGAATATTTCGGGAAAACGCCTTTAAGCGATGCCGATCCCGACCGCGTGGTCGCCTACGGCGCGGCGTTGCAGGCCCATAACCTGACGCAGGGCGGGGATCACCTGTTGCTCGATGTCGTGCCGTTATCGCTCGGGCTGGAGATGATGGGCGGCATCGTGGAGAAAATCATCTGGCGCAACACACCGATTCCCACCCGCGTGGCGCAGGAATTCACGACGTATCAGGATGGGCAGACCGGGCTTGTCGTGCATGTCGTGCAGGGCGAGCGTGAAATGGCCGGGCAGTGCCGCTCGCTGGCGCGCCTCGAACTGACCGGCATCCCGCCGATGACTGCCGGGGCGGCGCGTATCCGTATCGCCTTTACGGTTGATGCCGACGGGTTGCTGACCGTCGCCGCCGAGGAGATAACGACCGGCATTCGCCAGCAGATTGAGGTGCGGCCTTCCTACGGGTTGCCGCCGGAGGAGATGGAGCGCATGCTGCGCGAGAGCATGGAGCATGCCCGCGAGGATATGACCGGGCGGTTGCTGGCCGAATCCCGTCTGGAAGCCGACCGCCTGCTGGTGGATTTATCCGGCGCTTTGAAGGCTGACGGGCATTTGCTCAGTGACGCAGAGCGCGGGGTGCTGGCTCGCCAGTCGGCAGCGCTGCGGGAAGTCATGCAGGAGGAAAACCGCGATGCCATTGACGCCGCCCGCCACACGCTTGAGCGCCTTGTCGGGCCGTTCGCCGAGCGCCGCATGAACGCCCATATCGGCGTAGCGCTCAAAGGAGCGAAAGTGGATGAGATATAGTGAGACCGTTGCATCATCCCCCCAATTCATACAGATAGTTGTTATTCATACATTTTTCTCTATTTTCTCTCCCAAAATGTCATGAAAGCTTCACACTGTCTCCACCCCGCCCGTGGTATAGTAGAAGAGTGGAAAACTCTGTGTAAAGACCGGGCCGATGGAAACAACCGTCACGGATAAGAAAAAATACGGACAGACAACATCCGTCGATCAGCGACGGCTGCTGGTAGATCGCCTTTATCAAGAGCATTGCAACGAGTTTGCAAGCAGCGGATTTGCCGCACGATTTCTCAAAGCCAGCACTAATGTCAACGAAAGCGCCCGGCTGTATAAATCCCATTATGAGAATCCGTGGAATGAGGAAATCGAGCAGGGCCATCGCAATCATGACCGCTGGATGGATAGCTGGCAGGGCAGGCTGGCTATCCGCACCTTCTCCCGGGGACTTCTCGGCGCGGCATTCATGACCGCCGGCGATCTGGCGATGCGCGGCTACGACCCTTACCTGATCGAGAAGGAACTGGCCAATCCGGGAACCTATAAGGAGGTTACCAAAGTTCATAAAGGGCTGGCTCGGGTGGCAAAGGCCATTGATTTTGGCATCGGCAGGCCAATCAAAGCCGTTGTGCGGGCGTTCGCCGGAGAGGAAGCGGCGTTGCGGGCCGTTACCTTCCGCGAATCCTCAACCTTCAGCGCCGAGGCGTTGCGCGAGGCCAATGCCGAATTCTGGAAGGAGATGGCAAATGTGAACCGGAGCAATACCGCTATAGCTTCGACGCGGCTGAAGCTTGATGAATTTGCCGCAACCGCTCAAACTGCCAGAGGTGAAGAAGCCAACCGGTTTTATGATGAAAGCTTTCAGTATGTTCAGGAAAATCTGGAGCATCTGATTTTTCCCCATGTTACCCACCCGTATCTTTATGGCCGCACGCTGGGCGACGAAGCCGTCCGCGTCACTTTCTCCTTCGCGCTGGGCAGCGGCGGAGATGCCATTGGCCGTGAAATCGTCGCTAATCTCGATCCTAACGTGCGTCACGACTGGGTAGAAAACGGGCGCATTAACTATACGAGGCTGGCCGAGCATGCCGCGCATGTCGCATGGAATATCGTCACCTACAATGCCGGCGAGGATCTGTTTGCCGGAGTACCTTATGTGTACACCATGAAGCTGCTCAACCGCAAGGCGCTACCCTATTTCGCGCCGGGGGCTGAGGTGGCGCTCGATACGCAGCTAACCAATTTCTCGATCAACGATCAGGGCCATGTCACCGGGGATTATACTGCGACCCGCGCCGTCGATTTTCAGGTGCGCTTCATGCTCTATAACTACCTGACTCTGATGTTTCGGGATGTCTATAATCAGGCCTCCAACTTTTTCGGTGAGCATGATAAGGCCGGTCACATCGCCGATATGGTTTCGCACTGGGGCACGCATCCGGTCGAGACAACGCTGCATTCTGCATCGGAGACAGGGAAATATCTGGCGAAAAGCCTGATTAAATCGGTTATTTATATGGCTCCTTCCGTGCCATTCTTCTGGTGCTCTCGCGTGCCACAGCGGCAATATTTCGCCGGGTTCACCGGTACGGAACATGGCGGCATTACCGATGCGCCGACAATGGTGATCGACTCAATTGGCCCGACCGAATACAATCCGTTTCGTGTCACTACTGCCGGCTCCGCTCCCGGTGCGCATTACATGACAAAATCAATCAACAAGGGAGACATTCTCAATAACAGGCCTACACAGGCTTTTCTGGGAACAGTGCGTATGCCGCAATATGAAGCGCTGGAGTCAGTCGCTTATTCGCGTTATAAGACCAGCCCGTTTCAGAAAATGCTTAGCCCGATCTCCAGTTTTAATGAACGGGCGGGCGATGTGCTGGCCGATATCGCTGACAAGGTGATGCTCAAACCAGAAGCGCGAAGAAGTGTCGGCGGGCTTGAACTGGAAGATTACAAAGGGCCGTTCCGCTTCATGTTCGAGAAGGCCGGTATCGGCAAAAATTATTATCGCGTCAACCGGATGCCACGTGCCAGCGCACGCGACTTTTTTGGCAATTCTTTCTCCTATGGGCCGTATATGTTCATGAAGGCGGAGTTCGCCAATTTATGGGATACACCGCAGATGGACGCCTCCATCTACCGGCTGCTCGACGGTGCAGCGGTGCTCAATCCCGAAGAGGTCAAGGCCGGGCTGCGAGATATTGGCCGTGTCGTCCTGCGTCAGCCTGTATCGCGGGAGACTTTTGAGTTGTCGATGGAAAAGCGTGGGCCGCTCAATTCCAACCAGCTTGCCCATGACAGCTCCGTGCGCCACGATTATCACGAGAAGGGATTTTATGATAAAGTGAAGATGGTGCATCAGCAGGCCACAGAACCGGGATTGCAGCGGGACTTGCAGCCCATCTCCGAGCTTCCCCCGCAACCGCAGATGCAATCGCAGAGCGTGGACGGGCACAGCTATACCGATTATCCTGACACGACGATCTACAAACCCGAAAACGAGCATGATTACGATCTGTCGAAGGTCAATTCAAAAGACCGCGCCATCCCCACCGGCGCGACCATTCATTAATTCCCTGCTTTACAGCGCGGCCTTCTCTACCTAGACTGTTCTTATAATAAATTTTGCCCTGCTTTGGATGAGAGAGTCAGGCGCAATACCCAGTCATTAATGCGAACTGATATAAGAGGTATACGATGATTCGTGTTGCCGTAGTGCTTTCCGGGTGCGGTCATCTGGATGGGGCGGAAATCCGTGAAGCGGTGCTCAGCCTGCTCTATCTCGACGAGCATGGCGCAAAAGCATCCGTCTTTGCACCCGATATGAACCAGATGCACGTCGTCAATCACCGAACCGGCGACGTTGTTCCCGGTGAGTCGCGCAACGTGCTGACCGAGGCGGCGCGCATCGCCCGCGGAGAAATCGCCCCGCTTGAGAAGCTTGATGCGGCGGAGTTTGATGCACTGATACTGCCGGGCGGGTTCGGCGCGGCAAAAAATCTTTCCGATTTCGCCATCAACGGCGCGGAAGGCTGCATCCTTCCGGCGCTGCAAAAAACCATCGCCGCCTTTCTTGAGGCCCGCAAGCCAGTCGGGGCAATCTGCATTGCACCTGCTCTGCTGGCGCTGGCCGCTAAGGATCTTGGCCTGACCCTGACGATCGGACAGGATGCCGGTGTCGCCGACACCATCGAATCCCTCGGTCATCGCCATCGGAACAGCCCGGTCGAGCGCGCCGTGGTCGATAAAGAGCATCATGTCGTCACCTGTCCCGCCTATATGTATGATGCGCCGATTGCGGCGGTCGCTAAAGGCATTCGCCATATGGTCGAGGAAGTCCTTGCCTTGTCCACCGCACGAAAAAAGGCTGCCTGATATGCGTCATCTCTTTTCCGTCCCAGCTCTTGGCGTCGCTGTTGCACTTTCGCTTCCGGCGCAGGCCGGGGGTATACACCAAAACAGCCTGCATCATTGTAGTATGACACCTTCACTGGCAACGATTCATGCGCCGAAACCCAAACAGGTTCCCACCTCCAATGCGCTGATCCAGCCCGCCGGGAAGCCTTTGCCTGCCGCCGGTCAGCCGCTGGTCATCAGTGGCCGCGTCTATGGCAGTAATTGCACGCCGCTGGTTGGCGCACAGGTGGAAATCTGGCAGGCCGACGCTTTCGGCCATATCTCCTTCCCCAAACGGGAAGCGTTTGCAACGCCCGATCCGCTCTTTGCCGGATCCGGGTTATCTATTTCGGATAATCTGGGAAATTACGGTTTCTATACGATCTTTCCCGCGCCTGAATCTCCGGCGAAAGCACCGCGTGTTTATTTCCGTATTACCCATCCCTCACTACCGAAGCCCTATACGACCGCCATGCTGTTTGGCGGTGATGCGCGCAACATTAAAGACGCGGAGTTCACCGCGCTCTCATCAGAAAACAAATACCTGATCGCGGCGGATATTGCGCAGGAAAATCCTGACAGCCTGCAAGCGTATTTCGACCTGACCCTTGCCGGAGAAGAACCTTTCCTGCATAACTGAGAAGGCTTGCGCATTATAGCGGTTGTGCCTGTCCGGCACGTTGATTTTGGATCACTCACGGTGCAGGCGCATCACCGAATCAAGGTGATCCGATGACAAGAAAACAGATGTGTTTGCATTGCACAAAAAAATGGCGTAGAGTGTTCGCTGTAACGGGCCAGATGCACTTCGCCCGGTATTCATGAAACGATGGAGAATCAGTCATGGCACATCCCAAGAAAAAATCGCTTAAATCCGCCTCGGGCAGCAAACGCGTGATCCGCGCATCCGACTCGAAATCCGAAAGCACGTCATCGCCCAGCTTATCGCCTGCGGCAAAGTCACCCGTCAGCGCTTCGCCTTCCTCTTCCTCATCTTCTTCTTCTTCCGCTGTTGCGCGGCCAATCGCTATTTCCCCGTCTTCGGCTGCTGCTTCCCCCGCCAAATCGCCGCTATCAATCGCTGCGGATAACACGAAGCAGGCGGCTGCTCCGGCAAAGAAAAAACCAGCTTCTTCCACCAAAAAGAAACCGGCCCGCAAAGCGGCAAAGCCCGCCGCGAAAAAACCTGCTCCCCGTAAAACGGCATCCAAAGCGAAATCTTCCGCCGCCAAAAGCAGTGTGAAGAAAAAATCCGTCGTGGGTAAAACTCGCAAGCCGGTTGCAAAGAAAAAACCGTTATCCGGCGCAGCACAGAAAGCGGCGAAGAGCGGTCAGCAGACAGCAAAGAAATTTGTCTCCGCCGGTTTTTCCGAAGCCAAAAAGGCGCAATCCCAAGCATTCCGTTTTGGTCAGGACGGCATGGGTCAGTTCTCGCGTTCGGCGGATGCGGCTTCCCGTTCTCTCAACGAAGCGGTCGAATTGGGGCAGGAACATCTGGAAGCCTGCGTGGCCTGCGGGAATGTTGCGGCGGATTTATCGCGCAATATCAGCGAGGAGTTTTTCGGCTATGCCAATAACGTATTTTCGCGCAATGTCGAGCACTCCAAGGAGGCGCTTTCCTGCCGCACCTTAAACGATGTATTCGAGTTGCAAAGCCGTATTCTGCGCACCAATGTCGATGAGTTTTTCAATGAGTCGGCACGGCTTTCCGAATTGGCGTTTGAAGCGGCTTCCAAGGTATCCGAGCCACTCAGCGAGCAACTGGCGGATGCCGCCGGACGGCTGACCAAGTCGTTTTCTGCCTGAGAAGCCGTACCGTTTTACTTTGATGAGGGGAGAGAGCCATGCAGGCTCTCTCCCTTTATTATACCAATTCACTTATCTTATCGAGTATCATAGAAAGTGAATTGGCAAGCACGACTGCGCGCCGCGCCTTATGGCGCGTAACCACGATCAATACTTCATTGATCGTGAAATGGTATTATTCTCCGGGCCATCGCCATCACTTCATCGAACATAGCGATACTCAGCCGCCCGGTATTGATATTATAGCGCGAGGTATGATAGCTACCGAGCAAATGCACCTTTCCGCCCTCCGCCTTTAGTGTGTGCATACCACCGTGCGCGAATGCAAACGCGCTTTGCTTATATCCCAGCGCCAGTAGCGCCGCCTTGTGCGATATACCTCCCAGCGACAAAATCACCGACAAATGCGGCATGGCGGCGATTTCCGCTTTGAGGAATCCGTTGCAGGTTTTCACCTCGGAAGTCTCGGGTTTATTTTCCGGCGGCACGCAGCGCACGGCATTGGTAATCCGCGCATCCCTGAGCACCAGCCCGTCAGCCGGATCGGCCCCGTAGACTCCTTCTGCGAAACCGTGGCGCAACAGGGCGGGATAGAGCACATCCCCGGCGTAATCACCGGTAAACGGGCGACCAGTGCGGTTGGCTCCTTTCAGCCCCGGCGCCAGCCCGATAATCAGCAATCGCGCCGATAGATGCCCGAAAGACGGCACTGCGCCATTGTAATAATCATGGTAAGCTTGCCGGTTTTGCTCCCGAAATGCCGTCAGGCGCGGGCATAGCGGGCAGGCGGCGAGCGGCGCGGAAAACACCGGCGATCCCCTATGCGCCGCCGGATCATTCATTGCTCCAGCAAATCCTCGAACTCGGGCAACGGGTCGGCGGTATCATGCTCGTCGGCTTTCGCCTCGGCGGCTGCCCGTTCTCCTTCATCCCAGCGATCAACCGCCACGTTGCGGCCACCAAGGCGGTGAATCGTATCCAGCGCATCCACCAGCCGCTGCACCGGCACACGTTCTCCGGCGCGCACCAGAAACGGCATAGCAGGTTTTTCACGTATTTGTTGATCAATGCGCTGCTCGAATCCGGCGGAATCCACCACTTCGCCGTTGAAGAAAATACGCCCGCGCCCGCCCAGATCAATCCGGGTGACACGCTCTTTCGACGCAGGCTTTGCCGCTTCTTTGTCACCTCCGGCAAAGCTGATCTCGAATGCCTCAATCTTGATGAAGGTCGTAGAGAGCATAAAAAACACGATCAGCAGAAACACCACGTCAATCAGTGGCGTCAGGGGAATCGGCTTGGTGCGCCGGGCTGAACGTTCAAAAGCCATACTTGCCTAAAGCTGGGTATAGGATGGATTAAGCAGCCGCAGGGTTCCGCTCGATTGCGGCGTGGTACGCATCTGATCCATCGCCCGTTGCTGCGCTTCCTGCAATTCCTGCAACTTACGCTCGCGTTCGAACATCTCGCGCTTTTCCTGCTCTTTCTCGTTGCGGATATATTCATCCTCAAGCGCCAGAATCTGAATCGTCGTATCGCGCATCGCGGCGCGTACTTTCTCGATCATCCCGTCGAGCACATAATAGACCGCCACCGCCGGAATCGCTACCGTAAGGCCGCCTACCGTCGTCAACAGCGCCTCCCAGATGCCGCCCGCCAGCATGGCCGGATCCACCCGGTTGCCCGCCGACCCCAGTTGCGCGAAAGCCGTCACCATCCCGGTCACCGTGCCAAGCAGCCCCAGCAGCGGCCCGGTCGTCGCCACCAATTCCAACCCCCGCATGTGCGACTCCAGACTGCGCAATTCATTGCCGCCGACCCGGGCGATTTCCGCTTCGCGGCTTTTAATTGACATATTGCGGTCGGCCACGCAGCCAATCGCCACTTTCATTACATGCGCCACCGGGCCGCGCACGGGCCGCAGCGCCAGCTCCGCCGCCGTCAATTCGCCCTTCTTGACATGGGCCATTACCGGCTCGATAAAGGAGCGGTTCAGCGCATGGCTCGTCGAAAACTGGAAAATCTTGTAGAAAATCACCGCCAGCGCATAGACTGACAGCGCCCCTAAAATGACCATGACCACGCCGCCCTTGGCCAGAATCGAGATATCCATATGCCTCTCCTTGTCGCGGAATTCCTGAGTTCTGGTGTATTTCAATCCGCCGCCCGGCGCAATGGCGAATGTGACAGGCGCGGACACAGAATATTCACGCAACTGTCATACACATAATACAAGTAATCGCGTATTATAGAATGATATAGAGCAAATAAAAGAGGAAGTAATGACACAATTTGCAGAGAGTTTTGGCAATATGGCGGCCTATCGCCACCTGAAAAATGCCGAGTTAACACAACAGCAGATTACCGGCGAAGCCCGCAGCTTCGGCTGGCTGGGTATTATACCTTCTGTAAAAAGTACGCTTTACAATACGGTTGGTTATATTGGTAGCCTCGGATATGCCACCGTCGCCGGGCTGGGCTGCAAAATGCACGATCCCTCCACCATTCAGCAGCCCGGGCTTTCCGCCTCCATGCAGGAGAGCGAAAAAGGAAAAGCTCTGACGAAAGTATGGGAATACCATGAGAAAATAGCCGCTGCAAAAAAAGAAAAAGTGACGGCATTCGTCAGCCTGAGAATCGGGGATGCGTCGGAAAAGGGCGATGAAATCGCCCATATACAGGCGCAGATTGACAAGGTGCAACTGGCCGGAGGGTATAACGGAAAAGGAACGCCCAAAGCGGTGGAACTGATGACCAAAGCCGCGGCCATCGGAGGCGCTTATGTTGTGCTGAAGAACAACCCAGATTTGCTGGAAAAATTCGACGCGCTGAATCTTCCGGGGCCGCTTACGCCTTTTGAGACAACCCCTCCCGCAGCCACGCCACCCACCGCAGCGCTCGCCGATTCGGTGAAGCTAAGCTAGCTTTCTTGCCTCTTCGGGCAGCAGGATAGGAATACCCTCGCGCACCGGGTAGGCCAGCCCGGCTTTCTCGCTGATCAACTCCTGCTTTTCGCGGTCATAATGCAGCATACCCCTTGTCACCGGGCAGACCAGTATTTCCAGCAACTCCGGATCCATCATGTTTTTCTCGGGCATTACAGCCAGCCTGTTTCGGTTTGCCTGCTTTATACCTCGCTTGCAACGTGAATACCAGCGTTAACAGTTTGCGGAAAATATTTTGACGGGTGATTTTGTCGTTGTTTTTGTCCTCAAATCCTCATGTACCTTCACGTACACTCCGGTTCTGCGGGCAAAAACGCCTGAAAATCTCCTCGCCAGAACCTTTTTCCGCAAACCGTTAAGCCTTTTTTCATGGTTTTTTATTAGGCTCACTTCCGGACAATCTCACAGCAAAACAATTTCCGGTTGCATTGGCATTAGACAACACAATCTCAATGTGGTAGCGTCCGCAAATAGGCTAAAGAATTCTTATGTCAGCCGACTATAAAGTGATATGATACGATGAAACCGCTGCATTACCTGCATGATATGCTGCTGACGCTGGTGCTGTTCGCGCTCGGCGTGGCCACGCTCGGCCTGCAATGCTGGCCGCTGACGCAAGCTTTCCTTACTTCGCACTAACAGTCTACGGAAAAACTATTTTGACGGGTGATTTTGTCGTTGTTTTTGTCCTCAAATCCTCATGTACCTTCACGTACACTCCGGTTCTGCGGGCAAAAACGCCTAAAAATCTCCTCGCCAAAACCTTTTTCCGCAAACTGCTAAACCTTACGCCAACACCACCAGATCGAGCGGCTCGGCAACGCCGCCGACGCTGCGGGCGGTGCGTATTTCCTTGCCCTCAGCCCCTTTGTATCCCTGCACGACGGCTTCATCCAGCGTCGCCTTCGTGGTCAGGGCGGCGGCGTGCTCTTCCTTGTTGTGTTTCTCCAGCTTGGCCGCGAGGTTGACGGTTTCGCCGATCACCGTGTATTCCAGCCGCTTCTCATCACCGATAACGCCGAAGACCAGTTCCCCGACCGCCAGCCCCGCGCCGACGCCGACAACGACCAGCCCGGCCTGCTGGCGTTTTGCGCTCCACGCCGCGACCGCTTCGGTGATGGCATCCACCGCATGCAGCATATCGGCGGCGTATGTTTTAGAAGGCGTCACCGCGCCGAAGCTGGCAAGAATCCCATCCCCCATGAATTTGTCGATACTGCCGCCGTGCTGCTGGATAATCGGCACGAGCAAGCGCTGGTATTCACCAAGCAGGGCAATCAGGTCGGAGGCCGACAGGCGGGCCGAAGCTTTGGTGAAACCCCGCATATCGGTAAAGAGGATCCCGGCGCGGCGCGTCTCCCCGAACCCGGCTTTGAGCACTTCCTCAGAGCCGGTGATCTTATCGGCCACACCCTCATCGAAAAAACGCGACAGGTCTTTGGCGGCGTGCGACTGGCTGACCGCCTGAAGCAACGTCTGACGGGCGCGCCGAAGCACCAGCGCAATAATGAAAGTGACCATCAGAATGGCCAGCACCTTGTCGAACTCGCCGCCCGGATGCAGGCTGCGGGTGGAAACATACGTCACATAATCCCAGGTGATGATCTCCGCGCCCGTGCGCCGGAGGGCGTCCCAGACGATCAGGCTCCAGCCGAGCGCCGCCGTCAGGCCCGACAAGATCACCCAGATCGCCTCGAAACGCAAAGCCCGAAGCGCAATCAACACGAAGACATAGGCGATATGGGGGTTTTTGAGGTTAACAGTCGGCATGGCCTCGAACTGGAGGTGATACGTCCAGATGATAAACAGCAACAACGCCATTTCCGCTACCACGGAACATCCGAGGATCAGCCGGTTGAGCTGGCGCGTCCACGCGAACCACAACCGCACCAGCGCGAGAATGGCAAACAGCGACAGGCCCAGCGGCGCGGAGAGCACCGGCGCATCGGGCGCATGACCGGACGGTGCGGCATAATAAAGGATAAACAGGAAGACGATGACGGCCAGTTGCAGCCGCGCTACCAAGATCTCACTGGTATATTGCAGGCGCTCCAGGTCTTCCTCTACGCGGCGCGGGAGCATCAGAGCGCCTCCGTGCGGCTATGGTTCAGCTTGTCGCACAGGCCACGCGGCAGCATCACCCATTCGTCGGGGTCATGATCGCGCTTCGCCTGCGCCGCACAGGAATGCTGCGAGGTAGCGCAATCATTCGCTCCCGCCGACGCCACACCGTAGCAGCGCTCACGCATCGCCTCGCGGCTTTCACCACCCAGCCAGCGCGTCTGGGACGCTACGGCGGCAAAGGCCGTGCCGGTCGCCGCTATGAGCACCGCCATATTCTGGAGGGTACGCCTGCTCATGCCGCTTTGCTGGATTTTTTCGCTTTATCCAGATAATCATGCAGCACGCGCCCGTAAGGCAGGCTGAGATCGGCGATGAAATGCGTGCCGCCAATGACCTTGCGCACCGGCAAATCGGCCACCGGAGCGTTGACATGCGGAATCAGATGCAGCCGGGCCGGGCCACCCCACGCGCCCTTGACCTGAATATTGCTCAGATTATAAGCCACCAGTTGCGCAATCGCCAGCGAGCCGTCCACATGCGGGATCAACTTGAGATTCACCTGCGTCTTGCCCATTTTTTTCTCTATGGATTTGGGGTCGCACATGCCGGTATGCAAATCACACACGAGGTTCTCATGCTTATAGGCCATCGTGGCGATAGCCACCGGCTGCCCGGCATATTCGAGCCGCCCGGTCAGGGTATCGAGCGCGATGTGCAGCTTAGGGCTGGCCATTTTTTTCGGGAAGCCCCATATCTCGCGCCCACCGGAAATCGGCGGCTCGCAATCAAGATACATCTGCGCCGTGAAGTTGACTTTTTCATCCTTGTATTTGGCCGGGATAACGATACCGGTTTCCGTATAATCGCCAAAGCCCGAGGAATCCGGCATGCGGATGAATTCATACAGCACCGTATTGCTTCCGTCCGGCTCGAGCGGCTCGGGCAGCGCCTCACGGATCGCCTCGGGATCGGATTCATAGGTAACAATGAAATATTCGCGGTCAACGAAACGATACGGCCCACGCGGATAGCTCGGGCTGGCCATCGGCATGGACGGCAGGTTGAGAATGTCATCAATTTTCATAATACTCCTCCGGGTTATCTCCGTTCAGTTTTTTCAGGTGCTTATATCAATTAAAGTCCCTTATTATCTTCATTCACCCCTGCCCACCGAAAAGAGAAAAAGGGCAGGGATGGGTAGTAATGCTATTACAATTGATCTGGCGCAACATCTTTCACTTTCGGCCAGTTAGCATTGGCTTTTGCGATATTTCCCGGTATATCCTCCTGCCAACGCGTTTGCACCGCCTTGCTGAGATTCAGGTACAGTTTGCCGTCTACAATCTTCCAAGCTTCAGGATCAACCGGAAATTTTTTGCTCAATGACATGCCGTAAGCGCAATAGCCGCCGTATTGCGGTAAATATTTCGCCGGATCGGCAACGAACGCATCCTGATGCTCCTTTGAGGAAAACAGATAG
>JAKFYP010000136.1 GCA_021730835.1 Alphaproteobacteria bacterium | reverse complement strand
GTGCTACGGCATGCTGGCGGCGATGGTCTTGACGTTTGCCGCCCATGAACGCCCGCCCTTTATTTATTTCCGGTTTTAATCAGATCAGGGACTATTTTGACCTGAAAGTAATGCCTTTGCATTGCGCATCAAAAGCAACCCTGAGAGTGGAGGGCGATAGCCGATTTGATTTATAGTCAGGCATAAAGTAAATCGGCTATATATTCTGCGTCTATCCAGAACCTGCATTCTTATTCACTGCAATTATGTCGTTATATTAACTGTATAAGCATCGCTCCATGAACGCAACGCCCGCCGCTCCGCCCGATCCCAACTCCGCCATCTCGGTGCGCGGCCTGACCAAGCACTATAGCGGCAAGCGCGGCGCGAAAGAGGCGCTAAAAGGCATTGACCTCGACGTGCCGCGTGGTTCTTTTTTCGGGCTGCTCGGGCCGAACGGGGCGGGTAAATCCACCCTGATCAATATCCTCGCCGGGCTGGTGGTCAAAAGCGCCGGTGAGGTGCTGATTAACGGGTTTGACCCCGAGGCGCAGATGCGCGAGGCCCGGCTTTCGATCGGTGTCGTGCCGCAAGAACTGGTGCTCGATACGTTTTTCACCGTGCGCGAAGCGCTTGATATTTACGCCGGGTATTACGGCGTGCCGAAAAGCCGCCGCCGTACCGACGAGATTATCCGGGCGATGGGACTGGCCGACAAGGCCGATGCCAAATCGCGCAGCCTGTCGGGAGGGATGCGCCGCCGCCTGCTGATCGGCAAAGCGCTGGTGCACAACCCGCCGGTGCTGGTGCTCGACGAGCCGACCGCCGGGGTGGACGTGGAATTGCGTATGCAACTTTGGGAGTATGTGCGCAGCCTCAACAAACAGGGCGTGACGATTCTGCTAACCACGCATTACCTTGAGGAAGCAGAGGAATTATGCGACCGCATCGCTATCATCAATCGCGGCGAGGTGATTGCCTGCGATGCGAAGGAACAATTGATGCGCGGTTTTGACAACAAACAACTGATCATCCGCTTCGACGGCACGCCCAAAGCGGGCACGCCGGAGGAAGGATGGGAGTGGCAGGAGGACGGAGCGCTGGCCATTCGCTACCGGCCCTCCGAGACCGATTTCGAGGCGCTGCTGGCGAAACTGCGCGCCTTCGGGCCGATACGCGACCTCTCCACCTGCGAGACCGACTTAGAGGATATTTTCCGGCATCTGACAGCGTAGATAAAACCTTTTCTGATTACCCACGATACTCCGCTCCCCCCTTGAGGGGGGGCAGGTTACAGGTTATAGGTTTTAGGTTTTAGGTTTTAGGTTTTAGGTTTTAGGTTTAAAAAAAGAATCTGTACCCACGACACTTCGCTCCCCCCCTTGAGGGGGAGCAGACGAAGCGAATCCCGCTGTAGCGTAAGCGTAGGCGGGTGAAGCTGAGCCGTGGGGGGGATAACAAGTAAAGCTCTCTTCTCCCTCCCCCCACCGAATCGCCTTCGGATTACATCCTCGGCTCTTCGACTCCCCCGTACAGCACCCGCATGCGGGGTGCTGTACATTACACAAGAGGAGCACCCCGCAGGCGGGTGCTCCAAGGGGGGGAGTGGTAACACGCTGTTTTTACTGATATACACACAGATAAGACGCAAGCGGTAAATTGTGGGTAATCAGAAAACCTACTCACTCACCCGGTAATTAGGCGCTTCGCGGGTTAAGGTAATATCGTGAATATGGCTTTCCCGCAGCCCCGCGCCGGTGATGCGTACGAACTCCGCTTTTTCCTGCATATCGCGCAATGTCGGGCATCCCGTATAGCCCATCGCCGCCTTGAGGCCCCCGACCAGTTGGTGAATCACCGTGGCAATCGAGCCTTTAAACGGTACGCGGCCCTCGACACCCTCGGGCACAAGCTTGAGCGTATCGCGGATTTCCTGCTGGAAATACCGGTCAGCCGAGCCGCGGGCCATCGCCCCGACCGATCCCATGCCGCGGTAAGATTTATAGGTGCGGCCCTGATAAAGAATCACTTCGCCCGGGCTTTCCTCGGTTCCGGCGAATAGCGAGCCGAGCATGGCGCAATCCGCCCCGGCGACGATGGCCTTGGCAAGATCGCCGGAATATTTGATGCCGCCGTCGGCAATCAGCGGCACGCCGTGCGCCCGGCATACCGAGGCCACATCCATGATAGCGGTCAGTTGCGGCACGCCGACGCCCGCGACGATGCGCGTCGTGCAGATGGAGCCGGGGCCGATGCCGACTTTCACCGCATCCGCACCCGCCGCAATCAGGGCTTCGGCGGCCTCCTTCGTGGCGATATTGCCCGCGATGATCTCCACATCGCCCCTGAGCGCCCTGACTTCCCGCACCGCATGAATCACCCCCGAGGAATGCCCGTGCGCCGTATCCACCACCACCACATCCGCCCCGGCGGCAATCAGCGCCTCGGCCCGGGCGATGCCGTCCTTGCCGACGCCGGTGGCCGCGCCGACGCGCAACCGTCCCATATTATCCTTGGCGGCATCGGGGAAGTTTTGCGCTTTTTCAATATCTTTGACGGTAATCAGCCCGATGCAGCGATAGGCGTCGTCCACCACCAGCAGTTTCTCGATCCGGTGGCGATGCAGATGGGTCTTGGCTTCCCCGAGCGATACTCCCTCGCGGGCCGTAATCAGATTGTCCTTCGTCATTAACTCACGGACTTTCTGAGACATATCCGAGGCAAACCGCACGTCGCGGTTGGTCAGAATCCCCACCAGCCTGCCCACCGGCGACTCCACCACGGGAATACCGGAAATCTCATGGCGCTGCATGAGCGCCAGCGCTTCGGCCAGCGTCGCCTCCGGGCCGATCGTCACCGGGTTGACGACCATCCCGGCCTCGTATTTCTTGACCCGGCGGACTTCCTCGGCCTGCCGCTCAACTTCCATATTTTTATGGATAATTCCGATGCCGCCATGCTGGGCCATCGCAATCGCCAGCCGCGCTTCCGTTACCGTATCCATCGCCGCCGACATCAGGGGAATACGCAGGCGGATATTGCGCGTCAGCCGGGCAGAGATATCCGCCTCGTTGGGCAGAATATCGGATGCCGCCGGTTTGAGCAGCACATCGTCGAAGGTGAGGGTTTCCTGTATCTTGGGAGCCATATCGTCCACCGTTGGGTTATGGCGCTTCCTCATAAATCAGAATGTTGGCTTTGTCACTCTTTTTCCCGTCCGGATCGGGCGGCTGGGAGAATCTGCGCAAGGCAATCAAAGAAATCGACCTCAAACCTAAAGGCGTCATCGTTCCTACCATCAATAGGAGACCATTGCATCGCTCCTCCTCCCGCTCACAGCACCCGCACGCGGGGCGCTGTGTCTATACAAGGCCAGCATCCCACAAGTGGGATGCTGGCGGG
Organism: Alphaproteobacteria bacterium; assembly: GCA_021730835.1. Lineage (GTDB taxonomy): Bacteria > Pseudomonadota > Alphaproteobacteria > Rickettsiales > UBA998 > JAKFYP01. The sequence goes on along the minus strand of JAKFYP010000136.1, from coordinate 10,894 downwards.
GGAAGATTGGGAGGGGGGTATTATAACCATCATGCTGTATAGAATTTTGACACCCTCCCCCTAACCCCCTCCCACAAGCGGGAGGGGGGATTATGCAATGGTCTCTACCCACTGATATTTCTACATCCCTCCAAAAAACACCGGCACGATTTCGGTTGCCTTGCCGTAATGGCGCTCGTGGAAATACTGCGACCCGGCGGATGGCTCCAGATTAAGCTCAACCAGATGCGCCCGCTTCTCCAGACGCAGTTGTTGCACGAACCCCGCCGCCGGGTAGACGCTGCCGGAAGTGCCGATGGAAACAAACAAAGTCGCCCGGTCGAGCGCCGCACCGATTTCCTCCAGAAAATAGGGCATCTCCCCAAACCAGACAATATCCGGCCGCAACGTTCCCCTCAGGTTGCAGCAGAGGCAGGTATGCTCCGCACTCAGGTCACTGTCCCATTCCGATACCTCCTCGCTGGCGGTGCAGCGCACGCGCTTTAAGCTCCCGTGCATGGGGTAACAGGCATAATTACCTTTGGGGGTGACGCCCTCCATCGCCCGCTGATGCAAATCGTCAACGTTCTGGGTAATCAGCACGATCTCGCCGCGCCAGCGTCCGGCCAATCCGGCAATCGCCTGATGCGCGGCATTCGGGGAGACATCCTGCAACTGAGCGCGACGCATGTTGTAGAATTGCTGCACCTTTTGCGGATTGCGCGCAAACCCCTCCGGCGTGGCGACTTCCTCAACCTTATGGCCGCACCACAACCCGTCTTCGGCCCGGAAGGTCTGGAGTCCCGATTCGGCGGAGATGCCCGCACCGGTCAGAATCACGATGGTATCGGTATTGCGCATGGTATCTTATCGTTTGAAATCATAAAGCTTGCAAAATCCACTTAACACAAAACCCGGTTTGGCGTACATTCCTTTCATGAAAATCTATGTGATGGGAGCCGGTATCGCCGGTGTCACGGTGGCATACGTTCTGGCTTCACGCGGGCACGCGGTCGAAGTCATTGAGCGCGAGGACGCGCCCGCGCTCCAGACCTCTTTTGCCAATGGCGGGCAACTCAGCTATTCGCATGCCGAGCCGTGGGCACATCCGGGCGTGTTGCCGAAGGTCGTCAAATGGATGTTCAAAGAAGATGCACCACTGGTATTCCGCCCGCGCCTTGACGCGGCGATGTGGAAATGGGGATTGCAATTTTTGCAAAACTGCACGCAAAAGCGCGCCGATGCCAATACGCGCACCATGCTACGCCTTGCTTTGTATTCCCGCGGCAAGATGGAGATGATCCGCCGCGATACCGGTGTGGAGTTCGATTTCCTTGAGAAGGGCATCCTGCATATTTTCAGCCATCAGAAAGAGTTCGACGCGGCGGTGCGGCAGGCGCGTTTTCAGGAAACGCTGGGCGCGGAGGAGGAAGTGCTCAGCTTTGCCGAGTGCGTCGCACGCGAACCGGCGCTGGCGAATATCGGCAAGCCGGTCGTGGGAGGCATCTACGCGCCGGGCGATCAGTCGGGCAATCTGTTCAGCTTCACGCAGGCGCTGGCGGAATATTGTAAGCAACATCTCGGGGTCAGTTTTCGTTTTGGGGTCGCCGTTGAGCGGCTGGAGGCTGATGCCGGAAGTATGACGGCTATTCACACCACGGCGGGAGTGATGCAGGCTGATGCCTACGTTATGGCGATGGGCTGCTGGAGCGTGCCGCTGTCGAAAACGATTGGGGTGCGCGTGCCGATCTATCCGATGAAAGGCTACAGCGTCACTGCCAAGGCATGGGAAGGTGCGCCGTTCGTTAGCATCACCGATGATGAAAACAAGGTAGTGTTCAGTCGCCTCGGGGAGAAAATCCGCGCTGCCGGTACGGCGGAATTCGCCGGGTATAGCACTTCGGTGAAGGAAAAACGCATCCTGCCCATTCTGCGCTGCATGCACGAAATGTTTCCGGCCTCACAGAAGACCGCCACGATGGATACGGTAGGAAAATGGGGGTGTATACGCCCGCAGACGCCGGATGGCCCGCCGCTGGTCGGCACAACGAAATACCCTAACTTATTCCTGCATACAGGGCATGGCACGTTGGGATGGACGCAATCCGCCGGGTCTTCCCACCTGCTGGCCGATATCATGGAAGGCCGACCGACTGAGATTCCCGCGTGGGGGTTGGAACCTGGGAGATATAGTATTTTCTAGACTGAATTGCCCTTGGGGTTGGGTTTGCCATGTATATAGTCGCCCATATTTGTGAATCGGGGAAGTCGGCTCAGGGAAGCCGTTAGGGCAGGATAAACCTGCCCCGCATTTGAGTTGTATCCCGGCCCCCGCTTTGCTAAACAAGGCAGCGATGGTTGAATTACCCAATACCTACGATCACAAGGCACGCGAGCAGTACTGGCAGCAGCATTGGCTGGAGCACGGCGTCTATCATTGGGACGACTCCCAGCCCCGCGAAAACACTTACGTCATCGACACCCCGCCGCCGACTGTCTCCGGCACGCTGCATATGGGGCATATCTTCTCCTATACGCAGGCGGATTTCATCGCCCGCTACCAGCGCATGCGCGGCAAGACAGTGTTCTACCCGATGGGCTTCGACGATAACGGCCTGCCGACCGAGCGGCTGGTTGAGAAAGTGAAAAAAGTCCGCGCCACCGACATGAGCCGTGAGGAATTCATCGCACTGTGCGAGAGCGTGGCCGAGGAAGCGCGGGTGGAATTCAGGCGGTTGTTTATCTCCACGGCGCTGAGCGTGGACTGGCGGCAGGAATACCATACGATTTCCGAAGAATCCCGTCGCATCTCCCAGCTTTCTTTCCTCGATTTATACCGCAAGGGCCATGTCTACCGCCAGCTCCAGCCGATGCTATGGGATCCGGTCGATCAGACCGCCATCGCTCAGGCCGAAATCGAGGACAAAGAACTGGCGAGCAGCATGAATGAAATCAGGTTTCTGGTTGAGGAAAAGCCCTCTCCCCTTGGGAGAGGGTTGGGTGAGGGCACAACAGAAAAGCCCTCTCCCTCTGGGAGAGGGTTGGGTGAGGGCACAACAGATAAGCCCTCTCCCTCTGGGAGAGGGTTGGGTGAGGGCACAACAGAAAAGCCCTCTCTCTCTGGGAGAGGGTTGGGTGAGGGCACAACAGAAAAGCCCTCTCTCTCTGGGAGAGGGTTGGGTGAGGGCACAACAGAAAAGCCCTCTCCCTTTGGGAGAGGGTTGGGTGAGGGCTACCAATATAATCCACAACATCTGCTGGAATTCGCCAAAGATTTGAGAAAAAACTCTACCGACGCCGAGCATATTCTCTGGTCAATACTCCGCAATCGCCAACTGTACGGGTTGAAATTTCGCAGACAACATCCCATTGATCCCTATATCGTTGATTTTTTTAGCCATGAGGCCGGAATCATTATTGAGATCGACGGCGGCCAGCATAATGAAGACGCCAACCGCCATAAAGACGAACAGCGAACGCGTTTTCTGGAAGAAAAGGGCTATACTGTTTTACGCTTTTGGAACAATGAGATATTCAAAAACCTTGAAGGCGTTATAGAAACCGTGCTCAATGCCCTCACCCCAACCCTCTCCCAGAGGGAGAGGGAGTTTATCACCATTGCCACCACCCGCCCCGAGTTAATCCCGGCCTGCGTGGCGATATTTTACCATCCCGATGACGAGCGCTACCGGCATCTGGAAGGTAAATACGCCATTACACCGCTGTTTGGTGTGCGCGTACCGATTTTAACGGACGATACCGTTGAGCCGGATAAGGGAACCGGCATTATGATGTGTTGTACCTTCGGCGATGAGGCTGACATCGCCAAATGGCGCAAGCACAACCTGCCGATGCGCGTGGTGCTGAATAAGTATGGGAAGGTAGATTTCGCGCAGGATTCAGGGATCAGGGATCAGGATTCAGATGCTATTCCTGAATCCCGAATCCTGAATCCTGAATCCTCCTTGCAGGGCCTCAAAGCCACCGCCGCCCGCGCCAAGATATTGGAAATGCTCAAAGGATCCGGCGATTTGCTGGAGAGCAAACCGATCACCCATGCCGTTAAATGCGCCGAGCGCTCCGGCGCGCCGCTGGAAATATTGCCGACCTACCAATGGTTCGTGCGCGTTCTTGATAAAAAGGATGAGCTGAAAGCCAAGGCCGCCGCCTGCGACTGGCATCCCGTCTGGATGAAAATCCGCATGGATCAGTGGATTGACGGGCTGGCCTGGGACTGGTGCATCTCCCGCCAGCGCTATTTCGGCGTGCCGTTTCCGGTGTGGTATGGTCAAAAGGTGAAACTTGTAGAATCTCCTGGAAATCTAAATATTTACGAAGAAGGACCTGAAGAAATTTTTACTGCTTCTCCAAACCAATTACCTGTTAACCCACTAGACAGCACAACTCTTCCAGAAGGTTTTGAGAAAGTAGACATTAGGGGCGTTAGAAGCATGCACGTAGTATCACATTTTGATAATAGGGGCGGAGCATACACAGAAAGCGTTTGTTATGCAAAAAATGCGCGTGATGAATATTATTTCTTCCGTCCCGAACTCGACGTCATGGACACCTGGGCGACTTCCTCCATCAGCCCCCAACTGAGCAGCCGGGGCATTAGCCGAAGCCCTCACCCTAACCCTCTCCCAAAGGGAGAGGGAATGCAGGATAAACCTCTCCCTCTGGGAGAGGTCGGCGAGCGTAGCGAGACGGGTGAGGGCAATCCCTTCCTCCCCGACCCCCAGCGCCATGCCAAACTCTTTCCGGCGGATCTCAGGCCACAAGCGCATGAAATTATCCGTACCTGGGCGTTTTATACCATCGTCAAGGCGCACCTGCATGAGAATACCATCCCGTGGAAAAACCTGATGATCTCCGGCTGGTGTCTGGCATCGGATAAAACCAAGATGTCCAAGTCGAAGGGTAACGTCATTACCCCGGTCGAGCTGATACAGGAAAAAGGCACGGACAGCGTGCGCTACTGGGCTTCGACCTCCAAACTGGGTACGGATACCGCCTTCTCCGAGGATTTGCTGAAAATCGGCAGGAAACTGGTGACCAAACTCTGGAACGCCTCGAAATTCGCCGCCATGCAGTTCGGGCAAATGGAGGGCACGCCGACGACCGCCGCCGAAGATGTGCAAAACGGCATCATCACCGAAGCGCTGGATATCTGGGTGCTGGGCAAGCTAAATCTGGCCATTAAAAAATCAACGGGGCATTTTGATAACTACGAATACTCCGATGCTCGCGCCGCCGTGGAAGACTTCTTCTGGAACGATTTCTGCGATAACTATCTGGAGTTGGTCAAGGCGCGGGCGTATGGGAATGAGGATTCAGGGATCAGGGATCAGGGATCAGAAACCCTGAATCCCGACTCCCGCCCCCTGAATCCTGGGCAACAATCCGCCATTTACGCCATTTACCATTGCCTGAACGGGGTACTGAAACTGTTCGCGCCGTTCGTGCCGCATATCACCGAGGAACTCTATAGCCATCTATTTGCCGCCGAATTCGCAGAGAAAGGCTCGATCCATACGCGTGGCAACTGGCCGGACGCCGCCGCCTATCCGCATGATGCCGCCGCCATTGAAGCCGGGGGGCATTGCCTTGCCCTGCTGGAGGCAATCCGCAAGGCCAAGTCGGAGAAAAATGTTTCGCTAAAATACCCGCTGACCAATATCCGTATCGCCTCCGCATCACCGCTGGACGGTGCGGTATGGGAAGCGCTGCAACGCATGGGGGGCGACCTGCTGGCCGCCGCTAACGGCGCGGCGCTGCAATGGAGCGATATCGCAACCGGTGATATGCCGGCTGTCACCGAGAACAAGGCTTTTTCACTGGCCCTCACCTTCGCCGATACGGCTGAAGTGGCGTAAAGTCCGGGTAGTGTCGTCGTCTAAGCACTTTTGCGGCGCGGCGGCGCGGCCTCATGCAGCCTGCCGTCCTTGGCCGGGGTCAGTTCATAATAGCTTTGCAGGAAATTCGGGTAGGTCACCGTTGGCGGGATGCGCCGCTCTGATGGAATCTCAAGCGCCAGCAGGGCATCGTTGAGCGCCTGCGGCTTGTGCGCCAGCGCGTAGGGCAGAATGGCCCCTCCCCCCCCCTCGCCCAGCGTCCGGATACGCGAGGCCGGAGCGCCGATATCGAATACCACCGGATAAATACCGTAGCGCCACGCATACGACAGCGTATAACAATAGGTCTCCGGCCAGATACTCGGGATGAATACCAGATGAGGCCGGTAATGCGCCAGCAGATCACCCATTTCCTCCTCGCGGTATTGCCCGGTCATGGTGAAATGCTCCATGCCCGCCTGCAATTCCGTATGGTTGGTATGGCCGATCAGGATGTAATCAACCGGCAAATCGCGCCTGCATGCGTCCCTGACCAGCCCGTGCAAAACGCCGGATCCTTTGATATCCGAAATCGCTCCGATAATGGCAATGCGCAGGCGCTCTCCTTCGGCGCGGGCGGGCACATCCGGCGTTTCCCCCTCCTCAAACGGCTCGCTGTGCGGACGCACAACCAGCGCCGCCTCGGGCACATAGCGCGCCATGCGGGCCGCTACGTCCTCATCGGGCACATAAACCCGCCGCGCCTGCCCGAGCAATTGCGCGAAATGCAGCCGCCACTGCCAGACCGGCTTACCTCCGGCATGCGAGGGATTCAGGCGAATACACGCCTCGCAAGTTTTTATCTCCGGCTCACCGCAATAATACCCCGAGCCATCCACCAGATTAATACGCGGGCAGACGGTAAAATAATCATGCACTGTTACATCGCAGGCAATCCCCATCTCCGAGCGCACCATTTCCAGAAAATCGAGGATGCGCTCCTCAAACCCGATAACATGGTGAATATGCAGATGGCTGATGCCCAGCGCATGCAGCGCCGCCGTGAAGCTGGCCCGGTCGGATTCCATCGAAAACAGCAGGTTAGGCACATCCGGCGCGGCGATATGCGTCAGCGCCACCATGCCGCTACCCTGCAATCCCGGCGTCAGCAGATACGCGCCGATCCCGTCCGCCGCCAGCGCTTCGGTGAGTTCCTGCACATGGCGACCCGTGCCACCGCCCAGCGCATGATTGACCATCAGCATATTGCCCTGCCCGCGATAGCGCGCCAGCCGGGCGAGATCAAGCCGCTGTCGATAAGGTTTCACCGGGTCGGCATCGAGAAACGCCGATACCATTTTGCGGTAATGCGGATGCTTGCGATTGAGCGCCCGAAGTCCCCGCGCCACGAGTTTCTGTTTTTCCTTCGAGAAAGATACGCCGCCCAGATGCCGCACGAAGACATCGGCAGCCAGCAGGTTGCGGTAACCTCCGGCGGCGGCGCGACAGCAGAAATCGTTTTCCTCACCATAGCCTTTGCCGAACGTCGCCACATCGAACAATCCTGCGTCATCAAGGCAGGCGCGAGTAATATACATACAGAAACCCACGCCGGTCGGCAGGTCGCACACGGTTTTCTCATTAACCTGCGCCGCCAGCGCGTCAAGTTCCGGATAGGATACCTCAAGCGGCACTGCATTATCCTTCACGAAGGCGGGATAGCTGCAAATTTCGGCATTATTGGAAAACGGGGTGATGGTTCCGGCGCGTTCATGGAGTGTTGCGGCGCACAGGCGATCCAGCCAGCCGGGATAGACTTCCGTATCCGAATTGAGCAGCACCACATCGCGCCCGGAATGCAACTGCATGCCCCGGTTGACCGTTGCCACGAAGCCCTTGTTTTCCTCATTCTCCAGCAGGGTGAACAATCCCGCATCGGCCAGATGGCGCAACCGGGCGACAAGCGGCTCATCGGGACTGCAATCGTTGATTACCACCAGTTCAAACGGCGTGCTCACGGAAGCGCTCAGCACCGTATACAGGCAGTTGAGCGTTTCGCCATATCCTCTGTAGACCGGCACAATGACATCAATCGCCGGATTATCCGAACCGGCGTGGGGTTGCAGGCCTTCCCACGCCCCTTCCCCCGGGGCTTCGACAGTCGCGGGGAGCGTATCCGTCTTATCGCCGTGCATCTTCGTGCCGAGAAAATGATGAATCCGGCTCGCCCCGGTACGCTGGCGCACCCATGACTGATAGGCCGAAGTGTGGATAATGAAATGCTCGGCCGAGAGAAACAGCACATCCTTGACGGCGGCGCGGAAAGCCAGCGGCATGGGAATCTTGTGCCAGAGCCAGATACCAGCCCCGCCCAGACGCTTAACCCCCGTCACCACGCGGTGACGGCGATGCCAGATATGGCGGGCGGCGCTTAAAGCATATTCTCCGGGACGTTTCAGCATGGCAGGGTTTTACCCGCTTTTCCACGCCCTGCCAAGCGTTTAGTGGTGTATTTGAAAATTGCTCCTTACGCATCTTCCCTCGCCAGCGGGTGATGCTCCAGCACCAGCCGTTCCAGCCGCTCATCGAGCACATGGGTATATATCTGCGTCGTGGCGATATCGGCATGGCCGAGCAATTCCTGCACGACGCGCAAGTCCGCGCCGCCCGCCAGCAGGTGGCTGGCAAAGGAATGCCGCAGCGCGTGAGGATGTACCTTCTCCGGTTCAATCCCGGCATCTATCGCCAGCGACTTGAGCAACTGCCCGAAGCGCTGACGGGTAAGATGCCCCTCCCTGCCGCTTGAGGGGAAAAACCAGCCGCTCTCACCCTGCATAAAGGAGGAGCGTATTTTCAGATACGCATATAGCGCCCGCACAGCATCGTTATGCAGCGGCACGATACGCTCCTTGCCACCCTTGCCACGCACCTCAAGCCAGGCGATTTCACGATCATTGCGCCGCCCGACCCGCAGGCTTTGCAGCTTCAGGCTAACCAGTTCGGAGACCCGCAGGCCCGAAGCATAGAGAATCTGTAGCAAGGCGTGCAGGCGCAGGCGCTCGGGCGATTCCCCGGCAGCGGCGGCGTCAATGAGTTGCCTGACCTCCTCTTTCGACAGGGTATTAGGCAGATGCCGCCCCTTTTTAGGGCTGTCAATAAACAGGCTGGGATCATCGTCACGGATATTTTCACTGGCGAGATAGCGATAAAAATGCCGGATGCAGCTCAGCTTGCGATTGCAGCTTGAGGCCGCCAGATGCTGCACCGTCGTCAGGTCGGTGACAAACGCCTCGATATCGGCGCGGCTGACCGCCTCAAGGGTTTTCCCGCGCCGCCCGATCCACTCGGAGAACTGGCTGAGGTCGCGGCGGTAGGCTTCGAGCGTATGCCGCGACGCCCCGCCCTCCGAGCGCATCATATTGAGAAAATCGGTGATATGGCCGGACATGGTGATACTCGCTCTTTTCCATTGTATAACGTCAACACCCGATCTGCCGGGAGATAATCAACCGCTGAATCTCCGACGTGCCCTCGCCGATCTGCAACAATCGCTGGTCGCGGTAGAAACGCTCGACCTCGTATTCTTTCATCAGCCCGTAGCCGCCGTGAATCTGCACCGCCTCGTCGGCCACTTCCTTCGCCACTTCCGAGGCGTAGAGCTTGGCCATCGCCGCCTCTTTGGTGATTTTCTCACCCCGGTCGCGCATCCGGCAGACGCGGTATAACATCGTGCGCGCCAGTTCGATTTTCATCGCCATATCGGCCAGCTTGAAGGCAATCGCCTGAAATTTGCATAAGGGTTTGCCGAATTGCTCGCGCTGCTGCGCATAGGCCAGCGCCGCCTCATAGGCTCCCTGCGCCAGCCCGACCCCCATCGCCGCAATGCCGATCTTGCCGGAATCGAGTGTCTCAAGCATCTGCTTCGACCCCGCTCCCTGTGCGCCAAGCATATTGGCATCGGGCACAAAGCAATCACTGAAGAATAATTCCGAGGTATCCGAGGCCCGCCACATCAGCTTGCCGTGCATGGTTTTCGACTCAAACCCCTTCGTGCCGCGCTCGACGATGAAACAGGTGAATTCCGGGTTGCCTTTGCCGTCGCGCCCGCTGACCGCCTGCACGGTGATACCCGCGTTCATCTCGCATGAGCCGTTGGTGATCCACTGCTTCGAGCCGTTGATGATCCAGCCGCCTTCGGTTTTTTTCGCCGTCGTCCGGCTGCCCCGCGAGTCCGATCCGGCGGAAGGCTCGGTCAGGCCGAAACCCCAGAGCTTCTCACCCGTGCAAAGCTGCGGCAGGTAGGCTTTGCGCTGCGCCTCGTTGCCGAAATAGTAAAGCGGGCCGCAACCCAGCGAGTTATGCGCCGTCACCGTCGCCGCCTGCGAGCTGTCCACCCGCGCCAGTTCCTCGCAGGCGATGGCGTAGGCGAGATAATCCAGCCCCTGCCCGCCGTAAGCTTCCGGCACGACGATACCAAACAGCCCAAGCTCACCCATGCGCCGCGTCAGTTCGGGAGAGAATTGCTCCTTCTCGTCCAGCTCGCGGGCAACCGGGCGGATTTCCTCCTCCGCGAAGGCGCGCACGCTATCGCGTATCATCCGGTGGGTTTCTTCAAGGTCGAAACTGATCATATAGGCTAGGTTTCAGGTTATAGGTTATAGGTTATAGGTTATAGGTTTCAGGTTATAGGTTATAGGTTATAGGTTTTAGGTTTTAGGTTTTAGGTTTTAGGTTTTAGGTTTTAGGTTTTAGGTTATAGGTTATAGGTTATAGGAACCTCTGCAAAAGGGTATTGTACCCTGGCGCTGATTGAGTTTGCGCTTACGCATAAACTCTACGCCGCATAGGGCGCGCCCGCAGCCGCGTGCGATAGCCAATGTGATTGACGTACAGACAAACAGCAACTCGGCTATACATGCTCTGAATTCCGAATAGCTCACTTTCCCTACCGTTCGCGTAGCTCACAGGGAAAAGTGGCTTCCGGAATGACAAGAAGCCAACTGCTTTCCTATCCTATTGCCCACCCCTAAAACCTAAAACCTGAAACCTATAACCTAACTTCAGGCCGTTTTCTCCTCCTT
>JAKFYP010000141.1 GCA_021730835.1 Alphaproteobacteria bacterium | reverse complement strand
TAGGTTTAAAAAAAGAATCTGTACCCACGATACTTCGCTCCCCCCTTGAGGGGGAGCAGACGAAGCAAGGCTGAAAGCCGTAGCTGAGTCGTGGGGGGGGCAGGTTTTAGGTTATAGGTTACAGGTTTTAGGTTTAAAAAAAGAATCTGTACTCACGATACTTCGCTCCCCCCTTGAGGGGGAGCAGACGAAGCAAGGCCGAAGGCCGTAGCTGAGTCGTGGGGGGGGTAACCTTCTTTACCCCTCCCCGCTCTGTCTGCGCCCTGCGGGCTTGCCAGTCGCGTGCCCTCCCTCAAGGGGAGGGCGGTATTAGTGTGTTTATGAAATATATTCTGATTACCCACGATACTTCGCTCCCCCCCTGAGGGGGAGCAGACGAAGCGAATCCCGCTGTAGCGTAAGCGTAGGCGAAGGAAAAACGGTAAAGTATATGTCGGCAACTACTCCCTCTTCTGTTCGTATCGTTGAAGTCGGCCCGCGTGACGGGCTGCAAAACGAGGCGAAGCCGGTGGCCACGGAAGATAAATTCACCTTCGTGCGCCTGCTGGCGGAGGCGGGGGTGCGAGAGATTGAACTGACCAGTTTCGTGCGCCCGGATGCGATCCCGCAACTGGCGGATGCGGCGGCGCTGGCGGAGCGCGTCAGGGCGCACGGGTTCTCCGATGCGGTGCGACTCTCGGCGCTGGTTCCCAATATGCGCGGGCTGGAAGCGGCGCTGGCGGCGGGTATTCCCGAAGTCGCGGTGTTTCTGGCGACATCGGATCGCTTCTCGGAGCGCAATATCCGGGCGACCGTGGAGGAGTCTTTTACCCGCATCGCCCCGGTCATTGCCCATGCGCTGCAATCCGGGCTGCGGGTGCGCGGGTATCTCTCCACGGTTTATGGATGCCCTTACGAGGGAAAGGTGGAGCCACAAAAAGTGCTGCGCCTGAGTGAGCGCCTGCTGGAGATGGGAGTTTATGAGGTATCGCTGGGAGATACGACAGGAATAGCCACGCCCGGTCAGGTGGAAGCGGTGCTGGGGCTGTTGCTGGCTATAATTCCGGCGCACCGGCTGGCGGGGCATTTTCACGATACGCGGGGCATGGCGCTGGCCAATATCCTGACGGCATGGAAAATGGGTATCACGACGTTCGATGCTTCAGCGGGCGGGCTGGGAGGCTGTCCCTATGCCACCGGGGCCAGTGGCAATGTGGCAACGGAAGAGGTCGTGGCGTTGCTGGAGAGTCTGGGAGCGCCAACCGGCATTTCATTGCCCAAGCTGGTCGAAGCATCCGCCTTTATGCTGGACAGACTGGGCCGGGAAAGCCCGTCGAAACTGCATCGGGTGTTGGCATCTACTGCCGCAGCTCACTGAGGAACAGCGCGACTTCCTGACTTAGCTTTTCCGCTTCGCGGGTGAGCATTTCAGCCGATTGCAGGGTTTGGCTGGCCGAAGAGCTTGCCTCAGTCGAAGAGCGGCTGACTTCCTCAATATCGCTGCTGATGCGGTTGGTTCCGTCGGCGGCGTTGCTCATATTACTGGCGATTTCATTGGTGGTGGCGGTTTGTTCCTCAACGGCGGCGGAAATAGCGGAGGAAATACCCTCGACATTGCCGATAGCTGATTTAATTGAGCCAAGCGCGGCAACCACCTGCGTGGAAACATTCTGGATGCTGTTAATGTGGCTGGCGATTTCGTCGGTTGCCGTGGTGGTCTGGCTGGCGAGCGATTTAACCTCGCTGGCGACGACCGCAAAGCCTTTACCGGCCTCACCGGCGCGGGCCGATTCGATGGTGGCGTTGAGCGCCAGCAGGTTGATCTGCCCGGCGATGTTTTGAATGAGGTCAACAATCTCGCCGATGCGCTGGGTAGCTTCTTCCAGCAAGCGCGAAGTCTCATCGGCCTTGCTGGTCTCATGCACCGCCGATCGCACCGCTTCGGCGGATTTGGTGATCTGCTGGGCGATTTCGCGCACCGATGCCGACATTTCCTCAACCGCAGAGGCGACGCTCTGGACGTTCTGCGAGGTCTGGCCCGAAGCACTGGCAACGCTCTCAGCCTTGCGGCTGGCCCCGGAAATCAGATCCGTCATCGAGCGTGAGGACTGATATAGCTGCGAGGCGGCGGAACTGACGGTCTGAATGATGCTCTGCACTTTACTTTCAAACCGGTTGGCCAGTATTTCCATCGCCTGCCGCTTCTCCTGCTCAGCGGATATTTTGGCGCGTTCCTGTTCGGCCTCCAGCCTGCTCTTGGCAATGGCGTTGTCCTTGAATACCTGCACCGTCGCGGCAATTTCGCCGATCTCATCCTTGCGCCCGATGCCGGGGATTTCCGTATCCAGATGGTTATTGGCTATGTGCTGCATGGCTTCGGTCAGCGCATGCTGTGGCTTAAACAGCGAAATCCACGAAAAAACGGGAATAAACAGGGCGCTGATGATAGCCAGAATCGTAACGACAATCGAGGTGTTGCGGGCACTGCCTGATTCTGAGACTGCCTTCTTTTCGGTTTTCTCAGCCCATGCGGCAATCGCTTCGGAAATGGCTTCGTTTTCTTCCTCCATCGCCTCGAATTTCTCGTTGAACTGACCCAATGCATGATGATAGTCCCGGCCACGCGAAGCAACGGAAATCACGTCACGCCCGCCGTCACCGTAGGCTTGCAGGGCGGTCAGCGCCCCGGAAAACATCTCCTGTATTTCATTGGGCAAATCTGATTCCTGATTTTTTGTCAGGTTCTCCAGAAAATTCTTATAATGCGATTCAAGTTCGCCTCCGGCCCCTTTTACTCCCTCGAAATCACCTTCACCGACGGCAAGGATAGCGGCCAGCACGTCGCCCCGCATGGCGTCGTGCATCATATCGCTTTCCATGTGCCGCTGAGTGACCGTTGCAATTTCATGCAATGTCCTGTTTTGATCCAGTGCATCGTCAGATGCTGAGAATTGCACGACAACCAGCGCCAGCAGAAAAGCGATGGCACCTCCTCCTGCCAAAAAGAATTTAGTCTGGAGTTTCATATTCGTCCTACCTGAATGAAATGAGTATCAAGCGCCAGATACGCTTGCGCCACTACACAATATAGCGAAGGCAAGGTAAAGGAATTGTATACTACCGGCAGTTTTTTTACGCAGGTAATGACGGTCAGTGCAAAAATACACATTGGCAACCGTTTTCTACGTTACTTCTTGGTGACTTCCTTGATCTTGCTGGCCAGTTGCATCAACGTGAACGGCTTGGGCAGGAAATTGAACGAGCGGTTCGTGCCGTAAGTATCCAAAAAGGCGTCCTCAGCGTAGCCGGAGATAAAGATCACTTTAGTTTCTTCCATTGCATCGGGATATTGTTTATAGAGTGTCTCCACCATCATCGGCCCGTTGATGCCCGGCATTACCACGTCGGTAACGATCACTTCAACTTTGCCCTGATGCGCGGAAAAGACTTCCAGCGCGGTTTCCCCGCAATCGGCTTCAAGAATCTCATAGCCTTTATTGCGCAGGGCACGGGCGGCAAAAATCCGTACCGGCGTTTCGTCCTCAACCAGCAGGATCGTCGCCGCCCCGGTGAGGTCGGATGGCACATCGCGCTCAGGCGTGGCGGCGTCACCCTCCTGCCTGTTGTCTGCGGCGACATAGCGCGGGAAGAACAGGGCGAAGGTCGTGCCGATATGTTCGCTGCTCTTGACGTAGATATAGCCGCCGGTCTGCTTGATGATTCCGTAGACGGTCGCCAACCCAAGCCCCGTGCCGTGCCCTACTTCCTTGGTGGAGAAAAAAGGCTCGAAGATTTTCTCAAGCAGAGAGCGGGGGATACCGCTGCCGGTGTCAATAATTTCAATGAGGATATACTCGCCGTTGATAATCGTATCCTCCTGCGCCGGAGGGATCAGGTCGAAATCGAGCGGGTTGTCGTCGTCAATGACAATATTGTTGCTGCGGATAGTGAGCGAGCCGCCTTCGCGCATGGCATCCCGCGCATTGACCGCGAGATTGATGATAACTTGCTCAAGCTGGCCCTGATCCGCTTTCACCGCCCACAAATCGCGGCCATGAATCATGTTCAGATCAATGTTTTCACCGATTAAGCGCCGGATCAGGTTGGAAAGCTCGGCCATTACTTCCGTCAGGTCGAGCGTTTTAGGTTGCAGGGTTTGCCTGCGGGAGAAAGCCAGTAATTGTCGCACCAGATTGGCGGCGCGATTGGCGTTCTGCTTGATCTGCATGATATCGGCGAAAGACGGGTCACCCGCCGGGTGACGCATCAGCAGCAGGTCGCAAAAGCCGATCATCGCGGTCAGCAAATTGTTGAAATCATGGGCGACGCCGCCCGCCAGTTGCCCGACCGCCTGCATCTTCTGGGAATGGGCAAAGCGCATCTCAAGGTTTTTCTGCTCGGTATTGTCGATAACATGCAACAGGACGCTCGGGCGCTTATCCTGACTTTCCGCCGCCGGACTCATATAAAGTGAAACGGTAATCTGGCCGCGATCCGGCAGTTGGATTTCAAGCTGGATCGGCTCGTCGTGATGCTCCCCCTTCAGCGTCAGGTTAAAGAGCCGCGTGACTTCTTTCTGCTGTTCCTCTTTGAGAAACGAAATAAGCTGGGTGGGGGAATCGAGGGTGATGGCGTGTTCGGTCAACTCGCGGAAAGCCGGGTTGCAGTCTATGATATAGCCCTCATCGTCCATCTGGGCGATGGCGATAGGCGACATCTCAATATAGGCCCGTAGCGCCTCACGTTCCTTGCCCGTGCTGCCCTGCTTGAAAAACATCAGGATTTATAACCTTCCTCGGGTTCGATCAGCCCCATAACCGCGGTGGCCGCCCCGGTTTCGTCGCGGATAACAAATTGTTCAAGGAACACATGCGCCAAGGCTCCGTTCTTGCGGGCGAGCATCCAGTCACCTTCTATGTCTTTCGTGCCGAATCCCTCATCCGGCGCATTCTGTCCGGCCCGGTAGAACAGGTCGCGGATGGAAAGCTCAAGGTCAATGGCTTCGTTGCGCTCATAGCCCAGCAATATCTCAAGTGTACGGCTCATGACGCGCAGGCGACCGCTCGGGCTGGCGATATAGACGCCAAACGGCAGCGCGTTGAGCATATGATCGACGTATATATTGATGTTGCTGACCGTTGTGGCCGGTGCAACGGACTGCTGCGCTCCCGCCCGGTTGGGGACGTATTCACGGCCCTGAATCAGAAAAAACCCTTGCGGGCGGGCCAGCGGTTGCACGGACAGGCGGATCGGATGCTCGGAGCCGTCTTTGTCCGTAAGGGTGAACAAAAAATACTCTCTTTTTCCGTTGCGTAACGCATCGTGCAGGCGTTCGGTCTCGGAAGTGGCCATTGCCGCCGCTTCGGCCATTTCATCAAGCCCCCGGTTATTGCGGCGCGAAATCCCCGGAAACATTTCCTTAAAGCCGTGATCGGAGAAGGCGAAGCTTCCATCCTCGCGCACCAGCAGGGTAAAGCTGGCCGGGGAGGTCAGCGCCGAGGAAAGCAGGGCATTCTGAAATTCCGCTTCCGTGACCAGATCGAGGTTGCGCAACAGCACAAAAAGCGAATAAACCCCAAGCAGGCCGAACAGAATCGCGGTAATGACCGCGATATTAGGATTATGGCTGGTAAACAGCCCGTAACACATGGCCAGCATTCCCGCGATATAAAGGAGGCCGATTGTATACAGGCTGCCATATCGCTTGCGCCGCCTGAAATCATGCGCGGAAGCGGGCGGGGTATTCTCGGCGAAACGATCCATGTTATTTATCCCGGTTGAAGCCACATTGTAATGTCTCCGGCGTCCGGTTGCAAGCGCGTGCCATGGAATACACCACTTCCGGCGGCAATCCCCCCATGCTAGGTGCAGCCTGATCTATAGTCGTTATATATCCACATAGGCAAAAAAAATGCGGTGAATAAGGCAATGGAACACGAAATATTCTTAACTGGTTGAAATCTGTAACTAGGATGGCGCAGGGAGAGAGATATGTTCAGGACGAACGCCACAATTCTGCTGATGGTGATCCTGCTGCTGCCTGCGGCATGCGGCGGGGCAAGGAAGCAGTCGCCTGTCTGGAGCAACGCCGGTTATTATCAGGATAACGACAGTTATTATGTTCCACCCAAGACTTACGGTTGCGCTTACGATGTGTCCCGGATCGGCTGTGAGTAGCGTTGACGCCGCTTTTCTCTTCCCTTGAGGCGCAGGAAAAGAGGCCGTCAACGCTCGGCCTCAGAATAAGGAGTTGCTGCTTCAGGCGCTCCCTATTGCTCAAGCACCTGCCGCAAATTGGGTTGAGCCTTGCCGCCGGACAGCAGAGAGCGGTATACCTGATAATTCTCAAGTACCCGCTGCACATAATTGCGCGTTTCGCCGTAGGGGATCATTTCGATCCAGTTGACGCTCTGCCGGAAACTGCCGCCGGGCTTGCCGAATCGCCCGATCCATGCGCTGGGGCGCGAAGGCCCGGCATTATAGGCGGCGGCGGCGAGCGAGGGGTTGCCGCCGAAGCGCGTAAGCATCTGGGAAAGGTAATGGCTACCCAGTTGCAAATTATAGGTGGGATCGGTCAGTTTTTGCGGCTGGTAGGGAAGCTTGTGGCGGCTGGCGATGCCTCTGGCGGTTCCCGGCATCACCTGCATCAGCCCGAGCGCCCCGGCGCTGCTTCTGGCCTTCGGGTAAAAATGGCTCTCCTGCCGCGCCAGCCCCATCACCAGCGCCTCATCGGCGGCCAACCCTTCAGGCAGCACGATGCGCGGAAACAGGCAATCGGTGAGCACATGGCCTTTGGCAGAGGATTCCTTGGCGGCGCGAATCATAAAATCGGTGCGGCCCATTTTCAGCCCCAATGCGCAAACATATCCGGCTTCCTTCACGTCCTTTGCATTTTCAGCAAGATGGCGAATAAAAGGCCACGCATATTCATCCGCGCCAATACTGACCAGCCTGAGCGAAACCCGCGCCAGTTGCGTGCGGCGGATATAGGCATCCAGTTCCGCCGCTGTGGGCGGGGTTTGCTTTGGCATGGCAATTGCCCGGTTGCCGTATAGCTCGATCCAGGCGAGTTGCCCGTAGAAGGTGTAGGGATATTCCGCCGCCTTGCGATACCAGTAATCGGCATTGCGCCGGTCTTTGGCCGCTTCGGCGGCGCGAGCGGCCCAGTATGCTCCGCGTGACAGGCTGATCGGGTAGCTGACGCTGGCATGCAGTTTGGTAAAATCCTTGTAGGATTGCTGCGGCTTGCGCTGGAATACCAGTTCATTCCAGCCACTAAGCCACAGGGCTTCGGATAATTCGACGGATTGCACCTGCCCGTGCGCCCCGGCCAGACGGGTTACCGTGTTATAGCGTCGCTCCTCCAGAGCTTCGCGGATGGCCCGGTTGCGGTAAGGCCACCATTTTTCAGGATAGGGCGGTGCGGCGGGCGCTCGCAGGAGCAGTTCCTCTACGCCTTTGAGATTGCCTTTCCTGCCGCGCCAGCGGATACGGTCGAACAGCAGGCCTGGATCGTTCTGTTGCGCTTGCGGCACGCGGCTGACCAGCCCGTCTATGCCGGGTTTGTTGCCGATCAGGGCGAGGCGGGCTTCAAACAAAGTGCGGTGCGAAGCGGGAATCAAGGGTAGCATAGAGCGCGCCGGGGCGGTTTTATCCTCCCAGAGCAGGCGATTGATGCGGGCGATATGGTCTTTTGCGCTGAGGTGGCCCTTGTAGCGCGCCAGCAGGTCTTTAAGTTCAGCGGGCGGGAAATCACCGTTAATCCATGCGCCGACGATCAGCGGCCTTGGGTTTTGTCCCCGCAGCGCCGCGTATTTCAGCTTGCCGCGCTCGGTAAGCGGGGGATTGGCGGAGAACCAGTCCATCATGATTTTTCGGTCGTAATGCCCGTTGAGCAGGGCGATTTCGGCACGCATCAGCAGTTTTTTACGCTCAGGCCAGTCAGGATGGGACTTGATGAATTTCAGCAAACGCGGAAAGCTAGGAATTTCCTCATTGCGCGTCAGGGCGTACCATTCGGCGGCATCGGCCAGCAGGGAATCGCCGCCGGCTCCAGCCAGCGTGGCCGCCTGATCCCATTTATGCTTGCCCAGCAGGTCGAACGCCTGTTTTGCCGAGGCTTCCGCCGCTTGCGGAAAGCCCTGCATCAGCCCTATAAGGAAAAAGAAAGAAATGTGGAGTATGATACGTTTCATCATCGCCATCCCACTATCATAAATTGCCGTAGGAGTATAGGGCAGGCTTATGGAATTGCTCAATGAGGAAGGGTATTTACTGACTGCCGCACAGATGGCACAGGCGGAGGCCGATGCCACCGCACCCGGCTTCACACCCTGGGAGATGATGCAACTGGCAGGGCGCGGAGTGGCGCAGTATATCGTGCAGCATTATGAGAAACAGCCGGTTATCGTGTTATGCGGCCCGGGTAATAACGGTGGGGACGGCTATATTGTCGCCGAGATGCTGCGGCTGGAGGGCTGGCCGGTCGAGGTGCTGGCCGTCACCGCCGATATGACAGGCCCGGCAGCGAAAGCGTCCGGCCATTATCAGGGGGTGCGCTACCCGCTGGCCGAGCGCAAGGTGCAGCCGCGCAGGCTGGTGGTTGACGCCCTGTTCGGCACGGGGTTGACCCGTCCGCTGGAGGGCGTGATCGCCGAGCGTATTCAGGAAATCAATCATCAGGATAATCACGTGATCGCCGTGGATATGCCCTCGGGTATCGGCACGGATGACGGGGCGATTATGGGCCATGTGCTGCTGGCATCGCTGACGCTGACGTTTGCCTCCCGCAAGCTCGGGCATGTGCTGGCCCCCGGGCGGGCATTCTGCGGCAAGACTATCGTGCTGGATATCAAACTCGGCAGGCAGGTAGCGGCGATTGCCGAAGCGGCCAGCCCGCACCTGCTTGAGAATCTGCCGCGCTACTGGCGGGCGTCTTTTCCCTATCCTCGCATCGCCGATCATAAATATGCGCGGGGGGCGGTGCTGGTAGCGGGCGGGCCGCTGGAATGCACCGGCGCGGCGCGGCTGGCGGCGATGGGCGCGGCCCGGTTATGCGGCGCGGTGACGATTGCCTGTAGCTTCGACGCATTGCCGGTTTACGCGGCGCATCCCGATGCCGTCATGACGCGGCTTTGCGAGGAGGCGGGAGAATTCCGCTCGCTGGCCGGGCATAAAAAAATAACGGCGCTGGTGGTCGGGCCGGGGCATGGCGGCGGTGAGGATACCCGCCATACCGTATTGACCTCGCTGGCCTCCGGAAAGGCGCTGGTGCTGGATGCCGATGCGCTGACGGCCTTTGAAAGCGATGAGGAAATATTGTTCGGGGCGATTGAGCAATCCGCTTCACCGGTGGTGCTGACGCCGCATGAAGGTGAATTTACCCGCCTGTTCGGCGACCGGGTGGAGGAGGGAGCGCCCAAATACAAGCGGGCTTCTCAGGCGGCGATTTTATCGCGTGCGGTGGTGGTGCTCAAGGGGCCGGATACGATGATTGCCGATCCTGATGGAATGCGGGTGCTGATTAACGGCAACGCTCCGCCCACGCTGGCGACCGCCGGTTCCGGGGACGTGCTGGCCGGGATGATCGCCGGATTGATGGCCGGGGGCATGACGCCGTTTGACGCGGCGGCGGCGGCGGTCTGGCTGCACGGCGCGGCGGCTTCGCAATTCGGCTACGGGCTGGTTGCGAGCGATATTCCCGCCATGCTCCCCCGGGCGATTGAGTCGCTGTAAGTTATTGTCTTGACGTCGCAATATATTTCCACTTCCTGTCCCGGCGTTCCTGCATTTGAATCCATAAAGGAGCGCGGGATATGAAAACGATAACGACCGGCCTGAAAAACCATCTGCAAGGCGAGGTGCTGACGCTGGCGACCTGCTGGAAGCTGACGCGCCGCGATGCCACCGTGATGGGCTTCACCGATCATGACCGCGATTTGGGAGTGGACGGCGTTACCTACCGGGCGGCGACCGGCTTTACGCCGACGGCGGTAGCTTCCTCCGCCTCGCTATCGGTGGATAACCTCGATATTGAGGGAATGCTCCATTCCGATACGATTACCGAGGAAGACTTGATGGCCGGTCTTTATGACCATGCGGAAATCGAGGTATTCATGCTCAATTACGCCGATATGGCATCGGGCAGGATTCCGCTGCGGGTCGGCTGGCTGGGCGAAGTCACCTTTGACGGAACACGGTTTATTGCCGAAGTGCGCGGCCTGACGCAGCGCCTGTCGCAGCGGGTAGGGGAGTTGTATAGCCCTTCCTGCCGGGCCGATCTGGGCGATGCGCGCTGCAAGGTGAATCTGGCCGGGCGCACGTTTACCGGCACGATTACCGGCGTGACCTCGCGCAGTGTAGTACATGACACGGCCAGAACCGAAGATTCCGGGGTTTTTTCTTTTGGCACGTTGCGTTTCGTCAGCGGCGGCAATAACGGCCTGACCCGTGAGATTAAATATTACACGCCGGGGACGATGACGGTCTTTCTGCCGTATCCCTATGACATTGAGGCAGGGGATATTTACATTATCACCGAGGGTTGCGATAAAACCTTTGAGACGTGTATTTCCCGTTTCGATAATGCGGTGAATTTCCGGGGCGAGCCGCATGTGCCCGGGCTGGATCGTCTTCTGGAGACGGCCTCCACCCGCAGCGAATGGGAATAGCTCCGCAGACTGTTAGGGTATACCCAGTATCTTGTGCAGTTGCAGGCTCAGGCGGTAGCCGTGTTGTTGCGCCAGTCGTTGCGCCAGAGCGAGATTGGCGGCATTAAGCGCCGCATCGCAGGCATCCATCGGCTGGACGTAAACAGGGATGCCGTGCGCCGTCTGACCCAGTTCAACAACCTGATGATAAGGTGTCCGGGTTGAGATGATAAACTTGATGGCATCGAGCCGGGATAACAGATCCTCACGCAGCGGATGGTAATTGCCGTTGGCGGCTTTTGGCGAGCAGACGATTTTAACGCGGGCATCGAGCGGACGAAACAGCGTGCCGTTGGTTTCTATCTGCACCTCGAATCCCTCGCTCAGCAGAAGCTCGCATAGCGGGCCGACGGGCTGGCGTAGTGGTTCCCCGCCGGTGATGACGATCAGCCCGCAGACCCGCTCACCCGCCGCGTTGCGTGAGAGATGGTCTGCCTCACGCGTAATTTCCGTGAGGGGCCGGGCCGCAAAGTTCTCAAACTCGGTATCGCAGAAATCGCAGGCCAGATTGCATCCCCCAAGCCGGATAAAGACGGCGGGCGTCCCGGCGAGCGGGCCTTCTCCCTGCAACGTGGCGAAGATCGAATGCACCTCCAGCGCATTGCCGTCACCCTTTAAGGGCTGGCGTATGGGGTTATCTCCGAACATCCTCTATCGCTCCCGTGTAATGCCTGTCTCATAACTCCTCTATAAGATTTTAAGCATCAAAGGAATTACTTTACCGGATAGGCGATGACGAAATCGGCGGTATCTGATTCGGTGACGATGCGGATGCCGCGCTGGCCTTTTGTACCGGTTTCACGGCGCATGGGAATATCATAGACATCACGCGGGCGGACTCCTTCCTGTCGCTCGGGCGGGCCGCGAGCCTGCCATGCTTCGTCAATCAGCTTCAGCAGAAATATCGGGTCGCGCCCGGTAAATACCGAATGATAAGGTTTGGAATCATCCGGCGTAGTATGCGACAGCAGGTGATCCACGCGGGTCTTAAAGCGCGGGTTCGGGTCTTTGCCGTAGCGCAAGCCAGCGGGCGATACCCATACGCCCGCATTGGCGTCATATGCGAGGTAATCCGGGACATCGGGGAGGATTTCGCGTACCGGCGGCGGAATGGTGGCATAGAGCGCCCATGCCAGCAAGCCAATGGCAAGCGCTATAGTAATATGCTTGATGAACATACGATTATCTCTCATTCTTCACACAATGCAGCGGCGCGGCGCAGCCGGTCGTTAATCGCCGCGCCGATACCATCGGTCGGGATGGGCATCACGGCAATGGCGCTATATTCCGGCGTATCGAGTATGCGCAGCATATCGTAGAGATGAGCGGCGGCTTCTTCGGGATTACCCTGCTCACTGAGGTTGCGCATCTGCGGCCCGTGCGCATCCGTCGGCCCGAAAGCGAGGAATGCTTCACCGGGACGGGGGGCGGCGGCGTTCAGGCGTACCGGCAAGCGCGGCGCATAATGGCTTTCCAGTTGCCCCGGCGCAAGAGGGGATGCCGGGTCAGGCGTAGCGGCTTCACATAAGTGAGGTAAATGCTTTCCAATCGCATCGGCGGTGATACTGCCCGGCCTGAGAATGCGCGGGCCATCGCCAAGGCAGGCGACGACAGTGGATTCAATTCCCCGCTCGCACGCCCCGCCATCGAGAATAAACGCCAGCGCCGGGTGGTTCTCCGTAAATTCTTCCCCGACATGCGCGGCTTTCGTCGGGCTGATACGCCCCGAGCGGTTGGCGCTTGGCGCGGCGATGCCTTGCCCGAAATTCGCCAGCAGCGCCGCGGCAACAGGGTGAGCCGGTACGCGCAGGGCAATAGTGTCGAGGCGGCACAGTGTTTTTGTCAGCGGCGCATCGGTGCGGCGCGGTATCACGAGCGTCAGCGGGCCGGGCCAGAAGGCGGCGGCAAGTATTTGCGCATCACGGTTGAAACTTCCGTAGTAGCGCGCCATATCTCCATTTGCTACATGCACAATCAGAGGGTTATGCGCCGGTCGGCCTTTGGCGGCATAAATGGCACAAACGGCATCCTCGTTTCGGGCGTCGCCGCCCAGCCCGTAGACGGTTTCGGTCGGAAAAGCCACCAGCCTGCCTTCCGCCAGCGTTTCGGCGGCGCGGGCGATGTGCTCGGGCGTGGGAGGTAAGATCAGCATGCCCTCTTTAGAGTTGCGGTAGCCGGAAAAAGCAAGGCCAAAGCGATTAAATCCCTCACAGGGCTTGAATTGCGAGGCGTTCTGCCTATATAATGGGAGTCACAGGTAATGACGCTTTTTAAAACGGAGGTTTCCATGCGTAACACTGAACCGCAATCGTTTTCGACACGAACGCAAACAGTTGAATTTGATGCCGGTTTGCGCTCTTATATGCTGCGCATCTATAATTACATGGCCAGCGCCGTTCTGCTGACCGGTCTGGTCGCGTGGTTCGCAAGTCAGTCCGAAGCCGTGCAGGGCCTGCTCTGGAAGATCAACGCCGCCGGTCAGGTCGGGCCTTCGGGTCTGGGTTATGTTGCCATGTTCGCGCCGCTGGCTATCGTCTTTTATCTCTCGGCCCGCATGCACAAGATGACGCAGGCAACCGCTCAGGCGTGGTTCTGGGGCTTCGCCGTGGCGATGGGGCTGTCGCTGCATTCCATTTTCCTCGCTTATACCGGCGTCAGCATCGCCCGTGTGTTTTTCATCACTTCGGCTTCGTTCGGCGCGCTGAGTCTCTATGGTTATACGACGAAAAAAGACTTAGGCCCGTGGGGCGCGTTTTTATTCATGAGCGTGGTTGGGCTGATTATCGCCTCAATCGTCAATATGTTCGTACAAAGCAACGGCCTGCATTTCGCTATTTCGGCGATTGGTGTCGTGACGTTTGCCGGGCTGACCGCCTATGATACGCAGAAGCTGAAAAATATGTATTATCAGATAGCGGGCGATGCCGCCATGATGAACCGGATGGTGATTATGGGAGCGCTCAACCTCTATCTCGATTTCATCAACCTGTTTATCATGCTGCTGCATCTGTTCGGGGATCGCCGCTAACGGGGTAAGCAGAGATAGTTGTTGAGACCATTGCTACGCGCTATTGCGAACGAAGAATCCGATTCGGAGATATGCGGCGGATATTATACCGGCTAGTGTCTTGCCGTCGTCAGTCTGTTATTCCAACATAGGGGGAATGCTTATGTGGAATGACAATGGTGTTCAGCGGATGGTCGTGACACAATCTGGGAAGCGTCAGGGGTGTGCAAAGCCTTCGCGATGTCTGAGTTTGACACCCTCCCCCTAACCCCCTCCCGCAAGCGGGGGGGATTATGCAATGGTCTCAAATTGGTCTTGCTCGTATAATAAGGAATATGGACAGCTCCTCAATATTTGCTCTTAGCGACAGCGCGGCGGCGCGTATCGCCTATCTGCTGCGCGATGAGCCGCCGGGCAGTTACCTGCGGGTATCGGTGGATGGCGGAGGGTGCTCAGGCTTTCAGTATCGCTTTGCCTTCGACGCTGTCCCGGCTGCCGGTGAGGATGCCGTTATCGAGCGGGCCGGGGCAAAAGTGGCGGTAGATCAGGTGTCGCTCGGGTTTCTCAAAGACGGGATGCTCGACTACGTTGAAGAACTGGGCGGTTCGTTCTTTGAGATTAAAAACCCCAACGCGACCGCTTCCTGCGGTTGCGGGAATTCATTTGCGGTATAATTA
>JAKFYP010000211.1 GCA_021730835.1 Alphaproteobacteria bacterium | reverse complement strand
GCGAAAGAAGGTGAATTTCTTCTGATTGAGTAAACTCCGGATATAGCTGATTTACTTTATGAAACCATTGCATCATTCCTTCCTCCGCTCACAGCTACCATGCCTATTGCTCCCAACCTATTGCCCTACTATGCAGCCTGATCCTTCCCCCCATATTCTGATCGTGGACGATGACGCCCGCTTACGCAAATTGCTACGCAAATATCTGGAGGATCAGGGCTGGATCGTCACGGCGGCGAAAGATGCCGCCGATGCCCGCGCCAAGCTGGCGTTTTTTATCTTCGACCTGATGATCCTCGATGTCATGATGCCGGGAGAGACCGGGGTTGACTTCGCCGCCGCCATCCGGGGGGCAGACCATGTGCCCCCAATCCTCATGCTGACGGCGATGGGCGAGGTAGGAGATCGTATTCGCGGGCTGGAAGCGGGGGCGGATGATTACTTACCCAAGCCATTCGAGCCGCGAGAGCTGGTGCTGCGTATCCGCAATATCCTCGGACGCACACAGGTAAGACCGCAAGCGCGGGCGCTCAGCTTTGGGGAGTTTTCCTACCTGCCATCGGAGGCAACGCTGACACGGGACGGACAACCGGTTTATCTTACCGAGAGCGAGGCGATGCTGCTGGCGGCGCTGGCAGCCAGTGCCGGGATAGCGGTTTCACGCACGGCACTGGCAGAGTCGATCGGCGAGCGGGCCAATGAGCGCAGCGTGGATGTGCAGGTCACCCGACTGCGCAAGAAAATCGAGCCGGAACCGGGCAAGCCGGTCTATATCCAGACGGTGCGCGGTGAGGGATATTTACTTCGGGTGGCGTATGTATGAGAGCGATTCGGTAGGGTAACTCCCTAATGCGCGACTAGCCCGCCGCCATCCGGCTTATGCCCGCGCTCGGCGGCCTGCCATGCTTTTTCATCCAGTTCCGTCCATTCGGTCGGCTCAACCGGGCGCACCAGCGCATGCCGCAGCACATCGTCCACCGTGGAAACCGGGACAAGTTTCAGTCCCTTCTTCACGTTATCGGGGATTTCCTCAAGATCTTTGACGTTCTCCTCAGGGATAAGCACGGTCTCGATCCCGCCGCGCAGCGCCGCCAGCAGTTTTTCCTTGAGGCCGCCAATCGGCAACACCCGCCCGCGCAGCGTCACCTCGCCGGTCATGGCCACCGTGCGCTTGACCGGGATGCCGGTCAGCACGGAAACGATGGTCGTGCACATGGCGATCCCGGCGGAAGGCCCGTCCTTGGGCGTTGCACCCTCGGGCACATGCACATGGATGTCGTGGTTGCGGTATTGTGGCGGCTTGATACCGAACTCAGTGGATTTCGAGCGCACATAGCT
Organism: Alphaproteobacteria bacterium; assembly: GCA_021730835.1. Lineage (GTDB taxonomy): Bacteria > Pseudomonadota > Alphaproteobacteria > Rickettsiales > UBA998 > JAKFYP01. The sequence continues at coordinate 13,053 of JAKFYP010000211.1, read as the reverse complement.
GAATGCCGCCTGCACCGATTCCTGCATGACTTCTCCCAGTTTGCCGGTAAAGGAGATACGCCCCTTACCCGGAATCATCACCGCCTCGATCACCAGCAAATCACCGCCAACCTCGGTATAGGCGAGGCCGGTCGTCATGCCGATGAGATCGTCTTTTTCCGCCATCCCGTAGGAGTATTTTCTCACGCCGAGGAACTTGCCGAGATTGCGCCGGGTGATTGACACCTTACCCTTGCCTTTAAGCAGGATGTTCTTGACCGATTTACGCGCCAGCTTGGCGATTTCGCGCTCAAGGTTTCGCACCCCGGCCTCGCGGGTGTAATAGCGGATGATATCGCGCAGCGCGTCGTCGGAAATTGACCATTCGCTTTTGCGCAGTCCGTGCTCCTTAATTTGTTTGGAAATCAGATGCTGGCGGGCGATATGGATTTTCTCCTCCTCGGTGTAGCCGGGGATGCGGATGACTTCCATGCGATCCATCAGCGGGCGCGGCATATTCAGCGTGTTGGCCGTCGCCACGAACATCACGTCGGAGAGATCGTAATCCACTTCGAGGTAATGGTCATTGAAGGTGTGGTTCTGCTCGGGATCGAGCACTTCCAGCAGCGCCGCCGCCGGGTCGCCGCGAAAATCCTGCCCCATCTTGTCAATTTCATCGAGCAGCATCAACGGGTTGGAGGAACCGGCTTTTTTCATCGACTGGATGATCTTGCCCGGCAGAGAACCGATATAGGTGCGCCGGTGACCGCGAATCTCCGCCTCATCCCGCACGCCACCCAGCGAGATACGGACGTATTTTCGCCCGGTCGCCCGCGCAATCGAACGCGCCAGCGAGGTTTTCCCCACTCCCGGCGGGCCGACGAGGCACAGAATCGGGCCTTTGAGCTTTTTGGTGCGCTGCTGCACGGCGAGGTATTCGAGGATACGATCCTTGACCTTGTCCAGCCCATAATGATCCTCATTGAGAATTTTCTGGGCGCGTTTGAGGTCGCGGGAAATGCGCGTCGGGTTTTTCCACGGAATACCGACCATCCAGTCAAGATAATTACGAATCACCGAGGCTTCCGCCGACATAGCGCTCATCTGACGCAGCTTTTTCAACTCGGCAAGTGATTTATCCTTGGCCTCCTTGGAAAGTTCGGTATTGTTGATTTTCTCTTCCAGTTCGCCAACTTCGTCCTTGCCGCCCTCCTCAATCTCCCCAAGCTCTTTCTGAATCGCCTTCATCTGCTCATTGAGGTAATATTCGCGCTGGGTTTTCTCCATCTGGCGCTTGACCCGTGAACGGATGCGCTTTTCCGTGTTGAGCACGTTGATCTCGTTCTCCATCAGGGTGAAAACCTGCTCTAGGCGTCGTGACACCTGCGGAATTTCCAGAATATCCTGCTTAACCGGGATATCTATCTGCATATGCGCGGCGATGGTATCGGCCAGCACGCCCGGATCGGTGATTTTCATGACTGATCCCAGCGTTTCCGGCTGGATTTTCTTGTTGAGTTTTACATATTGCTCGAACTGGGCAAGCACGGTGCGAAACATCGCCTGCACCTCCTCCGGGTCGCCCACGTCTTCTGGAACCGGCTCGGCAGTCACCTGATAGAAATCCGAATGCCCGAGGAATTCAACGATCCGGGCGCGGGCATTGCCCTCAACCAGCACCTTCACCGTCCCTTCCGGCAGGCGCAGCAACTGGAGAATCGAGGCGACCGTGCCGACGGAAAAAATATCGCCCTGACCGGGATCGTCCTTGCTGCCATCCTTCTGGGCGACCAGCAGGATTTTATTTTCGTGCTTGACGACATTCTCCAGCGCCCGCACCGATTTTTCGCGACCCACGAATAGAGGCACGACCATGCCGGGAAATACCACGATATCGCGCAGCGGTAAAACGGGAATAATCATCTGGCTGGAGGGTGGAATCATAGGGATGCACCTTAATATTAAGAACCTGACCCTTATATAGAGCGCTCCGGCGATAAATACCAGCCTTCAATACAAGGGCATCTCTATAAACGCGCCATTGCGACCCTGAACTTGAGCGTAGCGAAGGGGAAGGGGAAGCAATCCAGTCAAAATAAGTTTTTGTTTTCGCTGGATTGCTTCCCGTTCCCATTCGTTACGCTCAGGGTCGCAATTGACGAGTGATGCAATGGTCTCAGGGCGATGAAGAAAATCCGGCTCCGCAAGTGTTAAACATGGCCGATGATGCGCCATGTAACAAAATCCTGCGCCTCAACGAAAACAATAAAGACGAGTAACCTATACTCGGAAATTTCTTATTTTACATCAATTGATAAAAGAAACAGAAAATTTTAGTTGTATTTTTATCTAAAGTGAATTAATGTTTTGTTAATACATAAAGCGACCCACCTGATGCCAGAACAAGGAGAATAGCAGGATGTCAATACCTAAAGGCACGAAACGCGAAGACATTTCAAACTACGTCACTCAGAAGCTTAATGAAAGCTTGTTAAGTCTGACAGGCGTATCAATGAAATATCAGGATCGTACTGATGCCGATGCGGCAAAGCTCGCTGCTCTGGAAGAGTTTGTTAACGCTATAGAAATCGCTTATGAGGCAAAACTGGCTGAGAACAGAGGGCCGGATCGGCGCTTTTTTCATGATATTGGCCATCCGGCGGAAGCAATTCGTGAATTACATAATCCTAAATCCCATCTCCCTCTCCATAATCTGCTTATATGTCAGAAAACAGAAAAATTTCGGGATGAAAGGCATTTAAAAGATTTAATGACTACCGCGTTCGCCGGGCATGACGTTGTTTATTACCAGTATGATAAAGGGATTGCATCTCTTGTTACTCCCGTCCTGTCCCCGTATGTTTCACATAGCAAGGAATCGGGCCAGATATTTGGCAGACCCGCGCTGATAGATACATTTACACCGAATCAGGAGGCGATTGAACGGGATAACATCGCCAGTCTGGTATACGATATTTTCGGTGATCGGGAAGCAAGCAATGGTCAGGCTACCTACAAGGCCTCTCAGGCAAAACTTGGAGCGGATGGCAATGAGTTACTAAGCGCGCTTTATACGGCAAAGATGATGGAACGGATGGGGGCATCCGCACAGGATATTGCCGTCGTGGCAGCTATGATTGCCGCTACCGTCCCGTTTAAGGCGCAGGCCGACTTCGAGAAGCTTCATGATCGGCTGATGATCGCTAATCAGGTGCACAATCTTGGATTTTCCGATGATGAGCTCCATGATGCAATGCAGGGCGCCGCCTATGTGGCTAACATTGATGTAGGTAACTTTTCAGCGCCTGAAATTCGTCATGTCGCGCAGGGAACCGTTGCTCTGATCCCTGAAAACGCGGAAGTGATGCGGCTTGGCTGCCCGAAACCCTACCCCTATGCCAAATCCTTGCTTGGCTCCATCGCATTTTTGTCGGGGATGGCCAACGAAGAAAACGGCATGAGCTACCGGAATATCTATCATGGCTACGGCGAGTATATGGCCGATGAGATGAAAGCACATTATGATCATGTGACAAAAAACAATCTCGAGGCAAACATATTGGAGCTACAGGCAAAATATGCCGGGGCGATGCTGGTTGCCGCGCTTGACTGCATTACGGAATCCGGAGCGGAAAGCTATACTCTGCGTGACTTTGTCAAAGACGTGAAATATCCTGTCAATGGCAGTCCGTTTCCTGAAGGTAGTACTCATCATCAAATATATTCTTTTCTGAAAGACGGGAGAGGCTTTGAGGATGTTGGAGAATTTGACATTGATCAATCCCCGGTAGCGGCACTGCTTTTTGCGGCAACGGGGGATCGTATTGCCAGTTTATGCGATGATATCAAAAAATACGAGCGATCTGATTTTACCGATAAAGATGATGCAAGGGCTTTTGTTCAGATGGTCGCGGAAAAAATTGGTTCAGACGGCAGGCAGGTCGTTGAAGAAATTATTGACGCGGTAGCGGCTGCGCAGGCGGCTGCCTTTCGCCAGCAATCTGCCCACGATTTACGAGACACTAAAACACTTATTTTTGATACTCCCAGCTATCATCCTACAAACGTTGAGTCTGTGCGACAGGCCCACACTCAGGATTCACAGATATCAGTCTGACCATGACCACTCCCCACTTGCAAAACCCGGCGCGGCTAAAAAACGGCACGACCTATCTCATCAAGGGAAAGGACAGGGGCTTGTCGGCATGGTATTATATCTCGGTTCCAAGGCATCAGCAGCGCCTGTTTGAGGAATATATCGCGGCGGGCAATACCGATCTGAGCCGCTACGGCACGCTGCTGGAGTCCGGCTGGGGCAAGGAGCCGCCTGAGGACGTGCGCGCCCGCATGGAGCAGATGTAGCACCTGCGTATTGACCTTTTCGCCTGAATAGGGATAGTAGCCTTACGCCCACATCCGGGCGCAAGGAAAGGCATCCCATGCAGCCACGCGACATCAGGGGGTTATATACCGCCCTCGTGACTCCATTTAAGGACGACAAGGTTGATGAAAAGGCCTTCGCCGCGCTCATCGAATGGCAGATTGCCGAGGGTGTGCACGGGCTGACGCCGGTGGGCACGACCGGCGAATCCCCAACGCTGACGTATGAGGAGCATCGCCACGTCATCGAGCTATGCGTCAAAATCACCGCCGGGCGCGTGCCGGTTATGGCGGGCGGCGGCTCCAACGCGACGGCGGAAGCCATCGAGTTTACGCAGCACGCCCAAAAGGCCGGGGCGGATATGGTGCTGACCGTCAATCCCTATTACAACAAGCCAACGCAGGAAGGGCTGTATCAGCATTTCAAAGCCATTCACGACGCTTCCGATATTCCGCTGATTATCTATAATATCCCGGCACGCTCAATCGTCAACGTCACCGACGATACGTTCATCCGGCTGGCGGAGTTGCCGCGCATCGCCGGAATCAAGGACGCCACCGGCGATCTGGCGCGGGTCAGTACGCTCAGGGCGAAAGTCGGCGACCGTTTCGCCCTGCTCTCTGGCGAGGATATGACGGCGGTGGGGTTTAATGCGATGGGCGGGCAGGGATGCGTATCCGTGACCGCCAATGTCGCGCCGAAGCTTTGCGCCGAAGTCCAGAATTGCTGCCTTGCCGGAGATTATTCCGAGGCGCTTGATACGCATGAGCAGCTTGTGGCGCTGCATACGGCGCTGTTTGTCGAAACCAACCCGATGCCGGTGAAATACGCGCTGGAGCGCATGGGAAAATGCAGCGGAGAAATCCGCCTGCCGATGGTCGCGCCCTCTGAAGCCACCCGCAGGCAGGTTGATACGGCGCTCAAGGCGCTGAATCTGATATAGCCGATTTACTTGTGTGGCTGCACATCAATCATGCGGCGTAAAGTTTGTGCGCAAGCACAAACTCAATCAGCTATATAAACGCTATTGCTTCAACGCCGCCACTTTTTTGCGTTCGGCTTCAAGCGCCGCTTCCGGCAGGGTAATCAGCCCCTCCAGCGCCAGATACCCGTCCTCACCGGCGGCGTCCTCGCCGGTGAAGGCCTCCATGAACTCCGCGACACCCGGCGTCTTGCCGATATGCGCTTTTTTGACATAGACAAACAGGCTGCGCGCCAGCGGGTAGGAACCGTCGGCAATGGCCTCGTACTCCGGCTTGATACCATCCACTTTCAAACCGCGCACCTTATCGAGATTGTGCTCAAGGTAGCTGTAGCCGAATATCCCGAGTGAACCGGGGCTGGCGAGAATCTTCTGAACGATGACGTTATCGTCCTCGCGCTGGCGGATATACGCCCCGTCCTCGCGCAGCAGCTTACAGGCCTCCTTGCGGGCATGCTCGTCGGGGTAGGCGGCGGAAAATTCTGGATACGCCTTGCAGCCCTGCTCCATAACGATTTCAAGAAACGCGTCCAGCGTGCCGGAACTATCGGGAGGGCCGTAAATCTCAATGGCATGGGCGGGCAAAGACGTGTCTACATCGCTCCAGTTTTTATAAGGATTGGCGACCAGCTTGCCATCCGCCGGAACCTGTTTGGCCAGCGCCCGGAACAATTGCGCGATCGTGACCGCCATCGGCTCGGATTTTTTGGACTCCGCCAGCACGATGCCATCAAAGCCTATTTTGATTTCCGCAATATCGGTGACGCCATTTTTTTTGCACAGCTCCCGTTCGGTATCCTTCATCGGGCGGGAAGCGTTGGTCAGGTCGGGGTATTTCTCCCCCGCCCCTTCGCAAAAGAATTTGATGCCGCCGCCGGTTCCGTTCTGTTCAACCACCGGCGTGGCAAATTTCCCGCCTTTGCCGAAATGCTCGGCGACGCTGGCAGAAAACGGGTAGACCGTCGAAGAGCCGACGATCAGCAACTGATCCCGCGCCAAAGCGGCGAGCGGCAGTGTCAGCAAGGCGAAGATGACAACAAAGATGACGACGAAGATACGGTAATTCATGATTTCCTCCCTCAGCATGAACAGGCAGGAGTATAGGGTACGGCCCGCAACTGTCAATCTCCATAAGCCCGCGCTAACAACAGATGATCGGCCAGTACGCAGGCCATCATCGCCTCTCCCACCGGCACGGCGCGAATACCGACGCACGGATCGTGACGGCCTTTGGTGCGCAGTGTCGTGTCATTGCCTGCACGGTCTATCGTATCCACCGGCGTGAGAATCGAGGAGGTTGGCTTGACGGCAAAGCGTGCCACCACCGGCTGGCCGCTGGAGATACCTCCTAAAATCCCTCCAGCGTGATTGGCCCGAAAATGCACCGCCTCCCCGCGCATTTCCATCTCATCGGCATTCTGCTCGCCCCGCAGCCGGGCAGCGGCGAACCCGTCGCCGATTTCCACGCCCTTGACCGCGTTGATCCCCATCAGCGCGGCGGCCAAATCGGCGCTGAGCTTGCCATATACCGGCGCGCCCAGCCCGGCGGGCACGCCCTCGGCGATGACCTCGATCACCGCGCCGGTCGAGGAGCCTTCCTTGCGGATAGCTCCCAGCATTTCCTCCCATGCCGCCGCAATCTCAGCATCCGGACACCAGAACGGATTGCGCTCCGTCTCCTCCCAGTCCCAGCGTGCGCGGTCAATCACCACGCCGCCCATCTCCACCAGCGCCCCGCGCACCCGCATCCCGGCACTCTCGATGATCTTGCGGGCAATCGCTCCCGCCGCCACGCGCATCGCGGTTTCGCGGGCGCTTGATCGGCCCCCGCCCCGGTAATCGCGGATACCGTATTTCTTCCAGTAGGTATAATCGGCATGGCCGGGGCGAAAACTGTCTTTGATCTCGCCGTAATCCTTCGAGCGCTGGTCTTCGTTCTCAATAAGTAAGCTAACCGGTGTGCCGGTCGTCATGCCCCCGAACACGCCGGAGAGAATCCTGACCGTATCGCTCTCCTGCCGCTGGGTGGTGAATTTCGACTGGCCGGGCCTGCGCCGGTCAAGCCAGGGCTGGATATCCGCCTCGCTCAGGGGAATGCGCGGCGGCACGCCGTCCACCACACAACCAATGGCCTCGCCGTGGCTCTCACCCCATGTCGTATACCGAAACAGCCTGCCGAATGTATTGAATGTCATACCCCGTATCCTTATCCTTTGCACGGGTGTAGGTCAATCAGTCGAGATACCGGGAAGTTACTCCTCAATGAGAATAAGGAGACCATTGTATAACGCGTCATGGCGAGCGAAGCGGAGCAATCAAAAAGAATAACCATTTGTATTAGCCGGATTGCCACGTCACCTTCGGTTCCTGACAATGACGAAAATAATGGTGTTTTCGAGTGATGCAATAGTCTCAGGAAGAGATTGAAACTTGCCATCATCATGCGTGGCTGCTAAACCTGATCAAATTTTTTCCGAAATAAAAATGAGGGAAAGCAGATGAACCTGAAGCGTTATTTTATCAAGAAATCCGTTGCCCGTATCCGCGAAGAAGCCGGTCAGGGCATGCTCAAGAGAACGCTTGGAAAATGGAATCTGCTCAGTCTGGGTATCGGCTGCATCATCGGCGCGGGTATTTTCGTTATGACCGGCAAGGCGGCGGCGGAGCATGCCGGGCCTGCCCTCGTCCTCTCCTTTATTTTCACCGGACTGGCCTGCGCCTTCGTCGGCCTGTGCTACGCCGAACTGGCTTCAGTGCTTCCCATCTCCGGCAGCGCCTATACCTATGCCTACGCCACGCTGGGCGAGGTGCTGGCATGGACGATGGGCTGGCTGCTGGTGCTGGAATACGGCGTCGCCGCCTCAACCGTGGCGGTGGGATGGTCGGGCTATATCAACAGCTTTCTCATCAGTAATTTTCATATCCTGATCCCCCCTCACCTTACGGTTGCGTATGGCGATATGGTCAGCGTCAATGAAATCTATCATCATCTGTTCGAGGCCAAAGGCTACCTGTTCAGCGGCAACGACCTGCTCAATGCCGACGGCTCGCCGGTGATCGGTTTGTTTAACCTTCCCGCCTTCCTCGGCGTGGCGGCGGTGACAACCCTGCTGGTAATCGGCGTTAGCGAATCCACCAAAGTCAACAACATCATCGTGTTTATCAAAGTGTCGGTGGTATTGGCCTTCGTCGTTATCGGGGTGTTTTATATTGATCCGGCTAACTGGAAACCCTTTATTCCCGAACAGGAAGGCCCCGGAAAATACGGTTGGGACGGGATTTTCCGCGCCGCCAGCATTATCTTTTTCGCCTATGTCGGCTTTGAGGCAGTCTCCACCGCTGCGCAGGAAGCCAAAGACCCGCAGAAAGACATGGCGTTCGGTATCCTCGGCTCGTTGCTTATCTGTACGCTGCTTTATATCGCCGTTTCCGCCGTGCTGACCGGGATCGTGGATTTCCGCCAGTTGAACGTCCCAGACCCGATGGCGCTGGCCGTTGATAAAATCGGGCTGGGCTGGTTCTCTTTCCTCATCAAGATCGGCGCGATTACCGGCCTGACCTCGGTGATGCTGGTGCTGCTTTACGGCCAGACGCGCATTTTCTATGTCATGTCACGCGACGGGCTGTTGCCGCGTGCCTTCTCGGTCGTGCATGAGAAATTTAAAACCCCGTGGATCAATACAATCATCATTGGGGTAATCGTGGCGATTGCCGCCGGGATGACCCCGATCAGCCTGCTGGGCGATCTGGTGAGCCTCGGGACGTTGCTGGCTTTCATGATCGTCAGCTTCAGCGTGATCTATCTGCGCCGCACCCAGCCCGACCTCGACCGCCCCTTCCGCACGCCGCTGGTTCCGCTGGTTCCGGTTCTCGGTATCCTGACCTGCGGTTATCTGATTACCACTATGTTCTTTGGCAAGCAGCATTTCGACGAGGCCTATTACCTCAATGCCTATCCCGATGTGGCGGCGGCCGTGCAGGCGGGCACATATGAAGACGGGCTGGATCACTACATGCAGATGGGAATCAAACAGGAGTTTACCCCGGTTGACCCGCAAGCTCCTGATCGTGCCATCTCTCATTGGGTTATTACCCCAAGCGGCAGGGAAATCCTGCTCTATATTCCGGGATACCTGCTGGTGGGCGCGGCGATATACCTGTTTTACGGGCAATTTCACAGCCGCCTTGCCCACGGTGAAAAACCGCGCAAGGGCGATCCCGATTTTGTGGCGGAAGAACATCCGGGCGGCGTTGAATAATGTTCTCAAACCAGTGGAGATTGCCATGAAATATATCGTATCCTTCGCCTTGATGTTATGGGCTTGTATGGCAGGCCCGGCTTACGCTGCCGCGCCGTATGAGTTCGATAAGTCGCATACCAAAATCGTTTTTTTTATCAGCCATCTGGGTTATTCCAACTTTATCGGCTGGGTTACCGATGTCACCGGCACGCTGGATATTGACCCCGCGAAACCGGCTGAGGGCAAGCTTAGCGTAACGATCAAAACCGACTCGATTGATACCGGTGTGGCCGAGCTGAATGAAAAGATCAAGAAAGAGCATTTCTTTCATGTGGCGCAATTTCCCGAAGCGACGTTTAACAGCACGTCAATTGAAATCACCGGCGATAAAACGGCTAAGGTGACTGGGGATTTTGCCATGCTGGGCGTTACCAAACCGGTGACCTTCGACGCGGCGCTGGTCAGTTCCGGCTGGAATCAGTATGCCGGAAAAGAGGCGATTGGTTTCAGCGCAACGGGGACGATCAAACGCAGTGAGTTCGGCATGAATTACCTCGTACCCAATGTCGGGGATGAGGTGAAGCTGGTCATTGAGGCCGAGTTGAACCGCGAAGGCAAAAAACCGGCGAAATAGCAAGAGGGCATCTCAAAAACGCGGAAATCAGTATGCGCTTGCCTGCCCATATTCTTGTGCCCCTTCTCAGCCTCCTCCTTGTCGCCTGCGCGCAACCGGGCACCCATATCCCGCAAGCCAGCCCCGGTGAAATCGCGGCGGAGCGCGAGGCACAGGCGCGGGCGGCCAGCACCGATCCGTTTCCGCCGGTGGTCGAGCCTGTTCGGCCCACGCAGAAAATGAAGGATCGCCTGCAAAATATCGCTAACCGGATTGCGCCCGAGGCAACCCGTTTGTGTCATCAGCTTTATAGCCGGAATCCTGACAAGAAATGCAATTACTCACTGGAAATCAGCGGCGACCGTGGGATCAACGCCTTTGCTAACGGCGAGAAAGTGATCATCACCGGGCCGATGATGGTCTTTGCCGGTGACGATACGCATCTGGCCTTTATTCTCTCGCATGAACTGGCCCATAATATCATGGGGCATCGCACCGATAAAATGGCCAACCTGCTGATCGGCGCGCTGATCGGTACGGCGGCAGACGTATTGGCGGGCAGTCAGGGGATGAACACCGGCGGGCAATTCGCTCAGGTGGGGGCGCAGGCCGGAGGGGCCTCGTATTCACCGGCCTATGAGCAGGAAGCCGACTATGTCGGGCTATATATTCTCGCCCGGGCCGGAGTCTATCCGATTGAGAAAGCGCCGGAGTTCTGGCGGGCGATGTCACAATTCGATCCGCAAGGCATTTATGCGCGCAGCACGCATCCGACCAACCCCGAACGCTTCGTGCTCATGCAAAAAACCATTGCTGAAATCCAGAACAAACAGGCCCGCCATGCCGCGCTGTTGCCGGAGTTCAAAAAAACGCAGGAGAAGAGGGAAAACCGTGAATACGAATCTTCACGCGGTAGCTAGTTTTGCCATCAGGCGTTGTCAGAGTTGGTCCTAGCTGTAAAAGTTCAGATTAAGGGAGGATGTTTTGTCACAAATCCGTTTCCCATTCGGACAATATTTCTTTTTCAGCTTAAACTTCGGGTAAAAATATGCTATATTGAACATACTTTCCATTCGAGGAGACTGACTATGGACGCTATTTCCGCCAACGCGCATTTTTCCGGTTCATACCCCAACGATATGAAGGCCGCGTGGGCATTTGTGAGCAACCAACTCTACGGCACGCCAAAACGCACCGAACGCACGGTAGCATTCTGTATACTGATGCTGGTTGCCGCCGGATTCGCTAAAGAACTGAGTGAAGGTGTCTTCGCCGCCTGCGCGATGTGATACGCCCTCTCCCGCTCGCCATTGGAGGTTGAACAGTTCGTTCCCTGCAAGCGCGTTTTTTACAAATCCGCGAAGAGATCGGTTGAGATATAACGCTCGGCGGTTGAGGCGCAGATTACCACGATGGTCTTGCCCTTCATTTCCGGGCGCGCTCCGACTTCGAGCGCCGCCGCCAGCGTTGCGCCCGAGGAAATCCCCACCGGCAATCCATCCAGCGCCGCCGCCTTGCGGGCCGTCGAGAAGGCCGTTTCATTGGCGATAGTCACCACCTCGTCAATCACCCCGCGATCGAGAATATCGGGAATGAAGCCCGCCCCGATACCCTGAATCTTATGCGGCCCCGGCTGACCGCCTGAGAGTACCGCGCTATCCTCCGGCTCAACCGCGATAATTTTTATCGAGGGTTTTTTCTGTTTAAGCACCTCGCCGGTTCCGGTGATCGTACCGCCGGTTCCGACACCGGTGACGAATACATCCACCTCACCGCCGGTATCTTCCCAGATTTCCAGCGCTGTGGTGTGACGGTGGATTTCCGGGTTGGCCGGATTCTGAAACTGTTGCAGCATGAAAGCGTTATCGCTGCTATCCGCAATTTCCTGCGCCCGGGCAATCGCTCCCTTCATCCCCTTGGAAGCCGGGGTCAGCTCCAGTTCCGCCCCCAGCAGCCTGAGCATTTTGCGGCGCTCGATGGACATGCTCTCCGGCATGGTCAGCAGCAGACGATAGCCCCGCGCCGCGCAGACGAACGCCAGTGCGATACCGGTATTGCCTGAAGTCGGCTCAACCAGCAGGGAATCCTTGTTCAGCTTACCGGAAGCCTCGGCGGCGCGAATCATCGACCAGGCAATACGATCTTTCACCGATGCCAGCGGGTTAAAAAATTCGAGCTTGGCCAGAATCGTCGCCACCGCGCCCGCATCTTCGGCAAGGCGATTGAGCCGCACCAGCGGCGTATTGCCGATTGTCTCGGCAATCGAAGGATACACACGTCCACGCCCGGGTGCATCCAGCCCTGCCGTCACCTCATTACCCGTTGTTTTTTTTGCAACTTGCATAAATCCCTCCTTGCCTAGCTCGTTTTTGCTTTAGTTTGCGCGCCAAGCGTGCGAGTCGAAGTGTAGATAAACGGCGTGAGACGAGCAACAACAACGCGCACGACTAAATGAAAAATGCTCTAGATCGTGAAATCCTGTCGCGCCCGGCCTGTATTCTCCTGCCCGGCAAGACCGGCATCGTAAGCGGATTTACATAAATCCGCCAGCGTTTTTAGCGCCATCCGGTCATAGAGCGCTTCGGCAGCCGCATCATAAAGCGGCATAATCACCTTCTCCGCCAGCATGCTGTTTTCCTTCTTCGGCTCCTCATCCGGCTCGCTGAGGATGCGCAATATCTCGGCCATCGTAATCCGCCGCCGCTCCCGGGCCAGCACATACCCACCCCTCGGCCCACGAATACTGCGCAAAATTCCCTCATGCACACATTTTTGCAGGATGCGTTCAAGGTAGCGCGGCGGCAGGCTTTGCTGCTCGGCCAGCAATTTTCCGCTGATTGGCTGGGTACTGTGATAC
>JAKFYP010000089.1 GCA_021730835.1 Alphaproteobacteria bacterium | reverse complement strand
CCACGCATTCGAAAAAATCGAGCTTTCCTGCGCCCTCTACAACGATGACCCGCAAAACCAAAACATCGAACTTGCTAAACAATTGAATCTATTCGATACTTAACCGGACAGTAGTGAAATCGGCTATACCATTAACGAGGGACTTGAAAATGACAGATAATCGCAGGCATTTGATCTCCCATCCCGGAGAAGTTCTCAGGGAGGAATTTCTGGAGCCATTTTCGCTGAGTGTATACGCGCTATCCAAAGCGATGGGCGTGCCCCGCACCCGCATGAACGACATCATCCTTGGACGACGCGGAATCTCGGCGGATACGGCGCTTCGGCTAGCACGGTTCTTCGATATGACACCGGATTACTGGCTGAATCTGCAAACCCATTATGATCTGGTAATGGCCGAGACCAACCCGGAAAACACGCTGGCGGCAGTACGCCCGTTCAGGGAGATCCGACCGGAAGACGCGCCGCAAACCTGATTTTTCGCCTGCTATTCCTTGGCGGATTCTTTTTTCTTCTCATGCACGACGATCGGCGCGACGCCCTTATCAATGACATCTCCATTGATAACAATCTCGGAAACGTCATCCTGCCCCGGCAGGTCGTACATCATATCGAGCAGCGCTTCTTCCAGAATGGCCCGAAGCCCCCGCGCCCCGGTCTTGCGCTCAATGGCTTTCTTGGCCACGGCAGACAGGGCGTCCTCGGTGAAGGAAAGTTTGGTATCCTCCATCTCGAAGAGTTTTTTATACTGCTTGACCAGCGCGTTTTTCGGCTCGGTCAGAATCTGAATCAGCGCCGACTCGTCCAGATCGCGTAGCGTGGCGATAACCGGCAGGCGTCCGACAAATTCCGGGATCAGGCCGAATTTGAGCAAATCTTCCGGCTCGACTTTTTCGAGCACATCCCCAAGCCGCTGGTTTTTCTCGCTACGCACATCCGCGCCGAAACCAATGGCCGAACCCCTGCCCCGCGAGGCAATAATCTTCTCCAGCCCGGCAAACGCACCGCCGCAGATAAACAGGATATTAGACGTATCCACCTGCAAAAACTCCTGCTGCGGATGTTTGCGCCCTCCCTGAGGCGGAACCGATGCAACCGTGCCTTCCATAATCTTCAGCAAAGCCTGTTGCACGCCCTCACCCGATACGTCGCGGGTAATTGAGGGGTTATCGGATTTACGCGAGATTTTATCCACCTCATCAATGTAGACGATCCCCTTCTGCGCCCGCTCGACGTTATAATCCGCCGCCTGCAACAGCCTGAGAATAATATTCTCCACGTCCTCGCCGACATAGCCCGCTTCGGTCAGGGTTGTTGCGTCAGCCATCGTAAACGGCACGTCGAGAATGCGCGCCAGCGTTTGCGCCAGCAGCGTTTTCCCGCAACCGGTCGGGCCAAGAATCAGAATATTCGATTTTGCCAGTTCGACATCGCCGCCCTTCTCCATCAGGGAAACGCGCTTGTAATGGTTATGCACCGCCACGGAGAGGACTTTTTTCGCCGAGTCCTGCCCGATCACATAATCATCCAGCACGCTGCGGATGCTATGCGGTGTGGGGATTTTGTCATCTTCCTGATTAACGATGGACTTGTCCGCCGTGCGGATAATATCCATGCACAACTCGACACATTCGTCGCAAATAAACACGGTTGGCCCGGCAATCAGCTTGCGGACTTCATGCTCACTCTTGCCGCAAAACGAGCAATAGCGCGTATTTTTCGACTCTTTTCCCGTCTTCGTCATACGTCCCTCAGCTTCTCCGGTGAAAATTCCGGGTGCATTCCGACAATACGCTCACCATAGGATACAGGGTATAAAATTGTAGTTAGGAAATAGTTAAAGGACGAAATCCACCGATTTTCACCTTTGCTGTTATCTCCCCGACACAGTTTCCATATAGGTTTCCTCATCAGGTAATTCAATCCTGCAATGGGTGGGGTTACAGGGAAAACACGATGGTAGTTAACGGCAGTTGCGCTACTTTACTCTCCGACTTCCAGTTTTGCAGGCGTACCGAGGCCGTAGACATCGGGATCGTACATTTCCTCCGAGCGCACCGGCGGCACGGCGAAGCTGCCCGTTGCCACGGCCTGCGCGGTATAGGCGAGGTGGTAATTCCCCGGCGGCAGGTAATCGGCGTAGAAGCGTACGCTGTCATGGCGCAATTCGCGGTGGTAGAAATTCCACCAGCCATCCCCGAACTCCGCCCAGTCGTCATGGGCAAACCAGAAAGACCCGCCCGCCGCCTTGTAGTCGCCTTTCGCGGCGTCAATGCCCGAGGCGGTGGCCAGATCGCGGTTGACCGGCTCCAGCCCGCCCGGCACGGGATCGTCAACCACCACGAAGTTGCGGGTAGCGGGCAGGGAGAGGAATACATCCACCCGCACCAGTTCGCCGCGTTTTATCTCCATCGGGCTGGCCAGCAATATCCATTTACCGCCGCGCTCGACGCTGTATTCCCGCCGGATCTCGATGCCGGAATTGACCGCCTCGGCCAGTTCATCGCGCAGCGCGTAGCGCATGAGCAACTGGTAATAAAGTCGCCCCGTTCCCTCGCGCTCAATCGTCAGCGCCGCTTTCCGGCCTGCATCGCCCGGGCGGATGGGCCGATCAAGGCGCACCGGCTCATCGCGCACATTGCTGAAATGCGCCGTGCCGAGTTTCTCCGCTTTTGTTTCTCCGGGTGCAACACAATCTTCTGTCGCTCCCTCACAAGGGGGGAGCGCCGATGGCATGTGGAGTGTCGCGCTGACCTGCATGGCGGGGGTGTCTTTCTCATAGACGCGGGCGTAATCGGTCAGGGCGTTGAGGCAGAATACGTTTTCCTGCGTATTCTCCCAATGGTCGCGGTTGCCGCGAGTCTGCGCGATGGCGCGGGTTAGCCGGAAGGGAATGTCACCGGCCTTGCCTGCGTCCGAAGCAGTGGTATGGCGGGTCAGCGTGCTCAGGATAGCGCAGTTGGAGCGCAGCGGTGAGTCCAGAATACGGGCGTAATCGCCGTCAAGCGCCTCGGTGAAGCTGAACTTCCCGCCCGACTGTCCGGCGGCGGAGAGGATTTTATCCTGTGTTTCCCGGGCGATTTCCTCCGCTTTAAGCTGATTGGCCGCCAGCAGGTAATGTGCTTTACCAAACAGGCTCATATACGGCATGTGCGGGCGGTAGCGCGCCAGATCCTCTTTCGTCACCCTGCCATGTTCCGCCAGCGCCGCCAACGCGACGGCCCGCACGGTCGAGGCCATGCCCTTGCTGTAGTAATCCGGCGCGGTATCCTTGCGCAGGAAATGCTCGAGATAATGATGCAGTTTCGACTCAACGGCGGCAGGAATCTCATGACCCGAGGCGCGCAGCCAGTTGAAAGCAAGGGCGGTATAGGCGCTGAGGTAAGGGCTGGCGTAGCGATCCTCAGCGATGAAATAGGCCATGCCGCCCGAGGGTGTCTGGTAGGAAGCGGCCATCGCAAGGATGCTGTCGGGAAGGGCATCGCTTTCTTTCCATGTCACTTCATCGGGCAAATAGCCGCGCAGATCTTTAAAATGCGAGGCCATGACGGCTTTGGTGAGTTTTTGCTCCCAGCAGGAATAGGGGTAGTCGCGGATATAGGTGAATGCTCCGCTGATATTGCCGATCACCGTGGGTGAGAGCGTGAGGGAGATTTCGCCCTTATCCTCATGGATACCTTCCGGAAACAGCAGGCTTTCACGGGCGGTATTCTCCGTGGTGGTATCGTAGCTGGCTGCCGTCTGAAACACGCGGCGCTTATGCACCGCAACCTGATGCGTCAGCCCGTCGGTATCCGCCGCATCGCCCGCCGAAGCGGCAAAACGGATTTCGCCTTGTCCGCGCTCGCGCAACTCGGGTACGGAAAGTGCCTCCACCGGCAGGAATACGGTTTTGCGCTTGTATGGCTCCAGATGGATAGTCTCTTCATGGTCTTTGGCCTTCGCATCGCCTTCGGCGTGGATGGCGACATGGATGTCACGCGGCTTGCCGGTGCGGTTCATGACGCTGAAGCCCGCCTGAAACCTGTCGCCTTCGAGCACCTGATTGGGCATGACCGGGCGGATTTCCGTCGGGCGATTGACTTTAAACGAGGCCTGTCCCAGCCCCATGCGGTCGGTCGGCGTCATGGCGATGGCGAGCACGCGCCAGCCGGTCAGGTTATCGGGTACGCTAAAGCGGATATCGGCATTGCCGTCGGCATCCACGGGCAGGGAGGGATTCCAGTAGGAAACGAATTTAAACAGTGAGCGCATATTCGGCCCGCCGCCGCCGTCGCCGCCGGGATTCGCGCCTTTTTTCTCGAATTTCTGGCGGCCCAGCAGGCGTGTCAGCAGGCTGTAATTTTCCACATCCAGCCCGTCCAGCCGGAAGAACCCGCTATAGGGATCGAAATACCGCACGCCGCCCGCCAGCAGATCGAGCACCGATTCATCGAGCACCGCCACCGCCAGTTCTATTTTCTCGCCGCCCGCCCTTGGATGCGCCGCTTTTGCATGGATGCGCGCCGTCACCTCGTCGCGGGGTTTGAACGTATCGCCGGGCAGGGTGACATCCACCTGAATCTTTTTATAGGGATCGTTGACCGTCACCTCGGTATAGCCCATGCGGAAGACCGGCTTGCCAAGGTCAAGCTGGCCGGTTTTGGGTGGCGGCGCGTCCACACGCGGCGAGAAGGCGATAACCGAAAGATAAAAGCCCGGCAGGTAATCTTCCTCAATCGGGATTTCAATTACCGGCGTGCTGCCTTCGAGCGTTTCCACCCGGCTCATCAACGTGCCGTAGCGTTCAACCGTCACCAGCGCTTTCGCGCCGGGATAGGGATTTTTGATTAAAAACCGTGCCGTATCGCCGACTTTATAAAGGGTGCTTTCCGGGACGATCTCAAGCGCGCTGTCGTTCTCATTATGCCAGACGACATGCCCCTTGCCCTGCACCCATAGCCGTATTTCGCCGGTGTTGGCGCGGCCTTTGCTGTCAGCGACCGAGGCCCGGAGGCGGTACGTACCCGCTTGCCTGGGCTTAATGGCGCAGGTCAGGGGGGCTTCGGCTGAAATACCCTTGCACTGCGATTCCCTCACCCAGTGCTCGTGATATTCGGGAATATACGCGTTTCCAGCACTTTTGACCCGGGCAGCCTTAACCTCCAGATGCTCCAGCTCCAGCGTCACCGGCGTACCGGCCACCGGCGCGCCGTCCGTCCCCGCTACGAGGTATTCAATCGTCCCTTTTTTGCCCGCCTCATACAGCCATTGCGTGCTTTTGAGGCCGACAAACCGGTCAATCCCGAAATAAGTGGCTGCGGCATTAGCGGCCACGCTCTTGCCGCGATCATCGCGCACCGCCGTTTCGAGTATGAGCTTGCCGTATGGAATATCGGCGGTATCGACGGTAAATTTTTGCGCTGCTTCGCCCTTTGCATCCAGCGCCGCTTCGGTATTGAGCGGGGTCATCGTGCTGACTCCGCCGGAGGCGCTGTTGAATATAAAATCCTTCGCCAGCTTGTGCGAACTGGAAAACCATGCGGGATTCAGCGTTACGTTGAAGCGCACCGGCGCATCGGGGAATGCACCGCCTGAATGCAGCGTCGCCGCCGCTGCCGCTTCGATATTATCGCCCGCCTGAAACACCTCGCCGCTGAGCGAAGCCTGCACCTTGAATGGCGACGGCGTGAAATCGCTGACCAGTACCCGCAGCGGCTCCCATTCCAGGCCGGGGGCAAAGGCGGCGGTCAGGGTAAAGCGATACCAGCCTGTCGCCGCGTTCTTCGGAATGATATACTCCCCGCTATACGCCCCGAACCCAGACAGGGTAATGTCCTTCACCTCGGCGACGCTCTTGCCGGTCGGATCCATGATCGCCAGCGTGTAGGGGCCTTTGGGGGCGGGGGCGTAAGCGCGGTTATCCTGATCGCGCACATAGAATTTATACTGCATCGTATCCCCGGCGCGGTAAACGCCCTGCGCCGTCGTGCCCCATGTATGGATATGCCCGAAAACCGGATTGTTGCGGCTCCAGACGGTATAGTTGGAGGCGCGGTAGGTATCCGCCTCATAGTCATAAGAAAGCGGCAGCAACGCCATGCCACCGGAGCTGTCCGCCCTGACAAACAGGCGCGGGCAATCGTCTTCCCGGCACTCCCAGCCGAAAGTTTTAAGCTCGGGATCGAGCGTGCTGAGGCCCGGCAACAGAGCAATTCCGCTGGCATCGGTCGTCGCTTCGGCCAGCGTGTTTTTGGGAACGTCCAGCGCATCGAGCGCCATGAGAAAGGCGCTGATGCGAACGCCGCTGACCGGCTCGCCCGTGGACAGGTCGGCTACCCAGACCAGCGTATTGTGATAGCCCGCCTTGACGTGCATCTGATAGGGCGTGACCTGCGCGAATAACCGCTGGTCACGGTGATATTTACTGACGAAGGGTTTGGCGTCAACCTTTGCGTAGACCGCGCCGCTTTTTTCTCCCAGCCAGTCACGCACGCCCATCGGCACGGCGAACTGCACATCCTCGATCCCCGGCACGTTAATACGGGCGCTTTGGCCGGTTTCCGCCCCGTTCGGCGTCAGGGCGCGGTAGGCGATATCCACCTGTTTTAAATTGTTGACGTAAATCGGCACATCGGTCGGCACGTCGCGCTCAAGCACCGCATCGTGATGCGGCATTTCATAATTCGGCGGGCGGTGATCGGTGGCAAAGCGCACCTGAATCGCTTCCGGCAAGGCGCGCCCGAATTCATCGGTGATGATTGTATTCTGTTTCGCGCCGATGAGCTTGCGAATCCACCGCAACCAGAACGACGGGGCTTTCTGCGTCGTGAGCCGGTAGGCTTGCGCCGCCTTCAGCCATGTCGGCAGGCTGACATTGTAAGTAGTTCCCTCGCGGTGGATAGCATAGCGCAGGCGGGAATAATCCTGCTGATTGGCCCACGGGTCAAAATCTTTTTTCCCTCCGGCAAGCGAGGGTTTGAATCGCGCCTTGTTTTTAACCTCAGAGGTCAGGACGGGCGCGGAAAACGCCAGCGCGATATTGGAAAGCGGATTGCAAAGCTTGCTTCCCGGCTTGTCCTCTGCGGTAATCAGCAATGCCTGATTATGATTATCGGTGCAGGAAATCCCGAGAAAACGAAACTCAGGAAACGTGCGGAATGTCACAATATCGCGTTTCTCAATCCCTTTCTCCTCACCGATGACCGGCATCACCCCCGGGCCAATCCGCAAGATCACATTCCGGTCGGCGGGCAGGGGAGTATGGGGGGTAATCCGCCATATCCGGTGGCCCGGCGCGTTCATATCCGGTTTTGGGTCGCTCTCATAAGGTGAGACCCACGGCGCGGCATCGGCGCGCACGAGATAACCTTTATCGCCACCGATATAATTGAATTGCAGCGCTTTCTCAACCGATGCTCGGGTTACATCCTGATTGAAACTCAGGCGGATATTGGGAACGGTCGGTGCTTCCCAGCCGTCGAATTGCGCATAACTCGCCAGCGGGCGCTCGGTGATAAAGGCGTGATCCAGCGGCTCCGCCAGCATCGCTCCGTCTTCCGCCGTGATCCCCGGCTCCATATGAAGCTGGTAGCGCGTGGCGGGAAGCAGCGCGTGTTTCTCATCCAGTCGGCAGGCCAGTGCCGATGGGTTGAGCCAGCGCCATTCACATTCTGGCTTGGGATTGATAGTGACGGGGATTTCCTCAGGCTTGCGATCCATCCGCCCGACCGGCACGACATTGCGGTTGAACTGAATGACGATTTCCCGCCCCGCCGGTACATCCTCCCCGGCGGGAAGGATACGCGTGACGCCCAGCGGCTCGGCGGCCTGAGCCGCCAGCGGCAGGCACAGGACGGGCAGGGCAAAAAAAAGCGCCCTGAGAAGGGTAACAGGTTGGGTGAGGTGCATAAAGCTCTATTGTTGCCGCGCAGTGCCATCATAGAGGCGCGGAATTTTTTTTCAATCAGGCTTATGGGATACATGCGAAAATCTTGTTTCACTACGGCATTCATACTAGCATGCCGCTTCATAAAGATTAGGTCTGACCTGAAGCATGCGATACCTGACATTTTACCGGCCCGGCCTGTCCTGCCTGCTGCTTGCGCTGTGGTGTGTGCTTGGCTGGCCGTGGCTACCGGCCCATGCCGCTGTGCAGACATCGGTATCGGGCAGCGTCAGGCGTGATTACGCCCGCGTCAGCTTCGGCCTGCCAAAACCGGTGAATTTCAGGGCATCCGCATCCGGCAACACCGTCACCATCACCTTTGACGAGGCGGTAAAACCCGATCTCTCAAAACTGCCCGCCGCGCTGAAGCCTTACGTTCGCTCGGCCCGCCTGAGCGGTGATCGTGCCATTGTGCTGGAAACCGATAAAGCTTACCGTACCCGTACCTTTCTCAGTGGCACAGGCGGCGGGGTGGATTTACTTGGTATTGCCCCCGGCGCGAAACCGCCCGCTGCTTCGCCTGTTGCTCCGCCCGTACCTCAGACGAAGGCGGCGGCAGTGCCTGCGCCCGCGCCCGCGCCCGCAAAACCGGCGATACCGGCGATACCGGCGGCGGCTATCCCGGTCATCAAGCCGGTAGCGGCCCGGCAACAGGAAGAAAAACCGCAGGCAAAACCCGCTGAAAAGAAGCTGGTTACCCCATTGCCGGTACTCAGGCCCGCTGCTCCGGAAGCTGAAAAGCCCGTGCCACCCGTGGCGGAGCAAAAGCCACAACCGGCTGAGGAAAAACCTGCGCCGGAGGTAAAGCCCGAAATCGCCGCGTCCGCACCGGAAGAAATGGCAGCGCCCGCCGCTGCGCCTGCTTCCAGTCCGGCTCCCGCTACCGAAAAACCGCCGCTGGCCAGCCAGACCATCTCCTTTGGCAAAGGCATGCTGGTGCAGGTCAACAAGCGGCAGAACGGGGTGGAGTTATTCTTTCCGTGGAAGGAGCGGGTAGGGGCGGCGGTGTTTATGAACGGCCAGTATCTTTGGATCGTCTTCAACGGGGTAACGCCGGTGAATACAACGGCGCTCAAAAGCGTGCTGCCGCCCTATGTGACCAGCCTCGAGGCGCTGGATGTCCCGGGGCATACCGTGCTGCGCATCGGAGTGGATACGGTGCTGTTTCCGACCGTGCAGCGGCGCTCTACCGGCTATGAGTGGATGATCTCGCTGGCGCGCCGCAGCCGCCCGCCCGCCGAGCCGATTCTGGCCAAGCCGGTGATTAACCCGCCCCTGCCGCCTCATATTGAGTTGAATGTGCTGGAAGTGGCCGATCCGGTGGAAATCACCGACCCGGCCACGGGCCGCTATATGACAATCATGCCCGTCTACAAGGGAAATACCGGGGTTTTCCCGGAGCGGCGTTTCGTTGATTGCGTCCTGCCGCGCACGGCACAGGGGGTGGTAATGACCGATTACCCGTCATCCGTGCGGCTGGCCAAATTGCGAACGGGTGTGCGGGTCAGCGGGCAGGGCGGGCTTCACCTGTCGCCTGATTTACCCGAAGTGGATATGGAGGCCGCGATGGCGGCGGAAGGCGGTGCGCATACGTTGTTTCCCTATGAGCAATGGAAAGTGGTGGATTACCCGGCGTTCCTCGCCAAAAAGCAGCAATTGCAGACCGATATCGTGCGGGCCAGCAATGACAAGGCGAACTTCCTGAGGGCCTCGCTGGCCAAGCTCTATATGGGGGAGGGGCTTTTCATGGAGGCGCTGGGCGTGCTTAACCTGATTGCGGCGGACGATGCGTTTTTCTTCGAGGATTACCAGCTTGCGGCATTGCGGGGCGCGTCGAATTTCATGATGGGCCGCTATAGTGAAGCGGCAACGGATTTTACTTCGCCGACGCTCGATGAGGAGGCGGAGATTGCCTTCTGGCGGCGGGTATCGCAGGTCATGCAAGGCAATGAGCGCAAACTGCTCAAGTTCCTTCCCTTTGACAAGGAGTTCGGAAAGTTTTATCCGCCGCCGATACGCCAGAAGCTGGCGATACTTTCAGCGGATCAGTCCATCGGGATGGGGCGGCTCAACAGCGCGGCGCGCATCATTGACCAGTTGGCGGCGGATGAACAGATCGCGCCGGTGCAGGATCAGGCCGATTATATGACGGCCCGCATCATGGATTCCCTCGGCAAGAGCGACAAGGCGCGGGAGAAGCTCGAGGCGCTGATTGAAAAAACCAGAGACCGTTTTGTGCGGGTACGGGCCGAATACACGCTGGCTACGATGCGCTACAGCGCCGGTGAGATTGACCGCGAGCAGTTCACCCGTGTGCTTGAGCGTTTGCGGGTTGCCTGGCGCGGCGATGCGTTTGAGTTGAATATTCTGAACTTACTGGGCGGATTCTATATTGCCGATGAGAAATATATTCAGGGGATGCGGGCCTTTAAGGAAATCGTCGCCAACTTCCCCAATACCGCCGAAGCGCAGGAAGTCGCGGGCATCATGGCCGAGACATTTGTGAAACTGTTTAACGAGGGCAAGGCGGACGTGCTCACGCCGCTGGAGGCGCTGGCGCTCTACTATGAATTCCGGGAGTTGACGCCCATCGGCAAGGCAGGGGATAAAATGATTCAGAACCTCGCCGATCGTTTGGCCGGGGTTGACCTGCTGGATCGCGCTTCGGCCCTGCTTAGCCATCAGGTGAAATACCGGCTGGAGAAGGAGGAACGCAGCCGGGTAGGGGCGCGCCTTGCTTTAATCGAATTGCTCAACCGTGAGCCGCGTCAGGCGCTGGAGGTGCTGGAGCTGACCGGCTACGGCGATGTTCCCGAAACGTTGCGCCGCCGCCGTAATCACCTTGCGGCGCAGGCTTATGCCGATATCGGTGATTCCGAAACGGCGCTGACCCTGCTGCGCGACGATTACAGCGCCGATGCCAAGATGCTCAGGCTGGATATTTTCTGGGATAACAAGGATTGGGATAATGTCATTATTACGGCGGAGGACATCCTTGCCGGGCGGCGGGATATCACCGCGCCGCTGACGCCGGTTGAGGCGCAAACGCTGCTGCGGCTGGCGGTGGCCTATACGTTCGGGGGTGATACGCTGCAACTGCAATATCTGCGCGATTACTTTACGCCGTTGCTGGAAGGCAATCCGAAGAAGGACAGTTTCCTGTTCATCACCAATGATCGCGGACCGGTCAATCCCGATAATATCAGCATGCTTTCCAGAGATCTCGGGGAGATTCGCTCGTTTCTCGACAGCTATCGTACCCGTATGCAGGAGGGCGGGCTGAGCAATGCGATTGAGTAACGTATTAAAATACGCGCTTGTCATCCCGTTTCTCTCCCTCTGCCTGCTTGTGGTCTGGACGCTGGGGGGCATGCGCCCGGTGGTAGCGGATTTTAACCGGGCGCGGGCGCAATCCGAATCGCAGCGCCTGCTGGCAAGGGATGGCGAACCGCTCAGCGCTACCTATCTGACACGCTGGAATGCCTCCGATCTGATCGCCCTGCATGAGATACCGCCCTTTCTGAGGGAGTCTTTCCTGCTGGCCGAGGATAAGCGGTTTTATACGCATCGGGGGATTGACTGGCGGGCGCGGCTATCCGCGCTTTTCTCCAATCTGCGGCATGGCAGGACGGTCAGGGGAGCCAGCACGATCAGCGAGCAGGTGGTGCGCATGCTGCATCCGGGGCCGCGTAGCCTGCGCGCCCGCTGGCTTGAGGGATTCGAGGCCATGCTGCTTGAGCGCCATGTCAGCAAGGCCGATATACTGGAATTTTATCTCAATCAGGTTCCCTACGCCGCCAACCGCCGGGGTATTGTGCAGGCGGCGGAATATTATTTCGACCGGACGCCTGATACGCTATCGCCGAAGGAAATGCTGGCGCTGGCGGTATTGGTGCGCGCTCCCTCACGCCTTGACCTGTTTCATGACGCGCATGCCGCCGATGGAGCGATTGCCCGGCTGGCTGCCCGCCTGCCGGAGGCGATGCGCCCTGACCGGACGCTACTCGATGCGCCGCTAGCGCCGCGCCGCAACGCGTATGAAATCCCGGCGGAGCATTTTATTGCTTTCGTGCGTCGTCAGCCGATACCGGAAATGGCCGGGCAGGTGCTGGTGAAAACAACGCTTGATGCTCCCTTGCAGGCACGCTTGCAGGCGATGATGGAAAAGCGGCTGGCCGGTCTGGGTGAGCGGCAGGTGGAAAACGGGGCGATACTGGTGGCCGATCATCACAGCGGCGAGGTGCTGGCATGGGTAGTAGCGGGTAATGCGGGTGAGAAAACGCCGGGGCGCTATTTCGATGCGGTGACGACGCCGCGCCAGCCGGGATCGGCGATGAAGCCGTTTCTCTATGCGCTGGCGCTGGAGAAAGGCTGGAGTCCGGCTACCGTCATCGAGGATGCCCCGCTGGCCGAGCAGGTCGGCAGCGGCATGCACCGCTACCGCAATTACAGCCAGACCTTCTATGGCCCGGTTAGCGTGCGGCAGGCGCTGGGAAATTCGCTCAATATTCCCGCTCTCAAGGCCTTTAGCTATGTGGGAGCGGGGGATTATTTTTCCTTGCTGCATCAGCTTGGTTTTTCCGGGTTGAACGCCCATCCTGATCGTTATGGCGACGGGATTGCGCTGGGCAACGGCGAGGTGACGCTCTACCAGTTGGTTGAGGCTTATACGGCGCTGGCTAACCGGGGTGTGATCCGGCCTTTGCGCGTGGTCAGGGGGCAGGCGGATTCGCGGGAGAGTATGCGTGTGTTTTCGCCTGAAACCGCCTCGCTGATCGGCCATATTCTCTCGGATAGCAGCGCCCGCTCGCTGGAGTTCGGGGCATCGGGTATATTGCGCTTTCCCGGTCAGGCGGCGGTAAAGACCGGCACGTCGAGCGATTACCGGGACGCATGGGCGGTAGCGTATGATGATCGCTATGTAGCGGGCATCTGGATGGGTAATCTCAGCCAGAAGCCGACTGACGGGCTGACCGGCTCGACCGGCCCGGCGCTGTTGCTGCGGGGGGTGTTCGCCGAGTTGAACCGCTACCGCGACACCGCGCCGCTTTATATGAGTCCGAAACTGGTGCGCCGCGATATCTGCGCGCCGGGAGAGGAAAAAGGGTGTGAGCGTGTCAGCGAGTGGTTTGCGCCGTCCAATGCTTCCCCTTCGCGGGAGGGAGATGAGGACGCTTTATCCTCCCCTCGGAATTCTTCCGCGACGCTTCTCAATTCCGGCTCCTCTGCGCTGAGGGAGCGTGAAGAAAATATCCGCCTGCGCCAGCCCGCCAATCATTTGCTGCTGGCGATGGATCCGCGCCTGCCCGCCGCGTCGCAGGCCTTCGAGTTTGTCATGGACGGCGTGAGCAAGGAAGACGCCGTGCAATGGATCATAGACGGGGAAACGTTGCACACGCGAGGCGGGCGCTATCTCTGGCCGCTTTCCAAGGGAGAACATGCGGTATCGGCTGAGGTGCGGCGCGGCGGGAAACGCACCCATATCCGCGAGGTATCTTTCCGCGTGAAGTAGCGTTACGATATAGCCGATTCACTTTATGATGATACATAACCTGAATCGGCTATCGCCCGCGACTGCGGCGCTCAACTTTATGCGCAAGCATAAAGTTAATTAGCTATACATTTTTACCTGTTGCCAGAGCGCTTCCTGTTCTTCTATTGAAAGAGAGCGAAAATCTACGCCGTTTTCGCAAGCCAGCTTTTCCATCGCCCGCACGCGCCGCTCGAATTTACGGTTAGCCTGACGCAGCGCTTCCTCGGGTCTGATCCCGCAGGCGCGGGCAAGGTTGGCGGCGGCAAACAGCAAATCGCCGATTTCCTCTTCCACCGCCACCTGATTGCTGGCCTGCATCGCCTCGCGGATTTCATCCATCTCCTCGGCGATCTTGTCGAAAACAGGCTCGGGCGAGGGCCAGTCGAACCCGGCGCGGGCGGCGCGCTTCTGGAGCTTGTAAGCACGCATCAGGGCGGGCAGGGCATGCGGCACGTCATCCATCAGGCTGGCTTGCCCGTCGGCGTTTCGCTCCTGCTGCTTGACGCGTTCCCAGTGTTCGGTTTGCGCGGCGGCGTCGGGAATATGCGCATCGGCGAAGACATGCGGATGGCGGCGGATCATTTTTTCTGCGGCGACGCGAGCGATTTCCTCAAAATCGAACAAGCCTTCCTCCGCACCCATTTGCGCGTAAAACACCACCTGAAACAGCAAATCGCCCAGCTCGTTTTTAAGCATGGGCATGTCGCCCAGCGCAATGGCTTCGGCAACCTCGTAAGCCTCCTCAATCGTATAGGGTGCGATTGTCGTCCAGGTCTGCTCAATATCCCACGGGCAGCCTTTTTCCGGATCCCGCAGGCGGGCCATGATATCCAGCAGGCGTTGGGTCTGTTTCATATGGATCGGTTTGTGGTAGGGTGCTTCTTATCGAAAACCCAGATCGGCCAGAAGTCTATCAACAGTTTGCGCATCTGTATTGCTTCCCTGAGTTTGGATCACGTTGTCGGCGGTATCGTATATCAGGCAGCGACTGTCAGTTTGGTTTCGCTGTCCGATGATTTAGCCACAGGAATGGTTTTTTCTGTTGCTACTAACACCGCATGATATTAGTTAACATTTTTTATGCGGCATAGAGGGTTTCCTTGGCCTGAAAGTAGGATTTGACCTTGGCCGGAGATTTCTGGATGTGGCGCATATAGGCCACCACGCTCGATT
>JAKFYP010000227.1 GCA_021730835.1 Alphaproteobacteria bacterium | reverse complement strand
ATCAGTGCCGTCACTGAACTCGAAACTCAGCAACCCGTTGAAACTGTTGCGTCCACCTGACTCGCGTACCTGTAAGACGGCGCAACTGTCGCCGCGCTCCAGCCGACAAAACCCGGCGTCAATAGTGGGCGGCAGGGATTCCCCGGCGCTGCCGGAAAGCTCAACGGCACGGCCAATCAGCATGCCGTCATCCATCAGGCTGCGATTGAACAGGGCCAGCCGCCCGTCGCCGTGGCAGTAAAAACGCAATGCCGTACCCATACGCCGCAATGCCTGCACGAGCATCGGCTGAAACGGATGTTCCGGCGGGATCAGGTCGCGGATATCAATCAGCATACGCACGGTATGCAACTGATCATGCGGGCTGGCGGTGCGCAGACTGCCATCCTTATGGGCAAGCAACGGCAGGATACGCTCCAGATAGGCAATCGCCGGATTCTGAAAACAAGTGAAATCGCCAAGACGATGAGCGACGGCAAGCAAGCCCCACGCATAGGCAATGCACATGATGTCGAGGTCTTTTGTGGCGCGCTCAATGTGCCTTGCATGGCAGATCAGCGAGCGGGCGAAGCGGCGGCGAAACACGCTACTGCTGCCGCTTAAAATCAGATCGAGATGCTCCATCCAGTGCGCCAGTCGGGCAGCGGCGATATCGGGTTGCCAGGCCAGTTCGGGTTTTTCCTCGTCGGTGGTGATAAACCCGTTGATGAATTCGCGGGCGAAGCTCGCCGCCTCGCGGTTGCGCTTGCTGGCGGCGATTTCCCTTAGCCAGCCAAAGCGATAGAATTCGCAATGCCATTCCTCGCTGGCGCCGGAGACCTGCCAGGTGATGCGTCCGGCAATCTCTATGTTGCAACCGGCGAAATCAAAGCGCCGCATCAGGATTTTACGGCGCATCGGCGGCGAGGTGGTCGGCCAGCGCGTCGGCGGCGCATCCTCGCGCACGATCGTTCCGGCAAACAGGGTTTGCGGTGAAAAGAAATAGAGAAAAGCCAGCCTGAGTTTCCCGGTCAGCACGTTCATGCTACGGCCTTTCCGAAAAAAGCGCCTGCTCGGCCAGCGCAGCAAATACATGCAGCGCCGTGATATGTACTTCCTGTATGCGCGCCGTATCGGTATCGGCTACGGTAAACAGATGATCCGCCAGATGGCCTTGTTTTTCTCCGCGCTTGCCGGTCAGCAGGACGGTAATCATTCCCTTTTTGCGTGCCGCCGCCAGCGCCGCCAGCACGTTCTCGCTCTGCCCCGAGGTGGAGAGCGCAATCAGCATATCGCTGTGTTGCCCGAGCGCTTCAACCTGCCGGGCGAAGACCTCCCGAAACCCGTAATCATTGCCGATAGCGGTGAGGATACCGCCGTCACTGCTCAGGGCAATGGCCGGCAGGGCAGGCCGGTCATGGCGCAGCCGCCCGACGAATTCTCCGGCGACGTGCATGGCGTCGCAGGCGCTGCCGCCATTGCCGCACAGCAACAGCTTGCCGCCCGAGCGAATGGATGCGGCGAGTATCTCCGCCAGTCCTTCCAGCTTTTCGCCGTAGCGTGCAAAAAAATCAGCGACCGCCGCCTGATGCGCTTCAACCGCTTCGCGCAGGTAAGCATTGCCGGTACGGGAGGAGAGGGTGGTATGCGTCATGACCTGAGGGCTGCGATATGGGTGGCGTAATCATGCGGATTGCCTTTGAATACGGCGGAACCGGCAACGAGTACATCCGCCCCGGCGGAAATCACCCCCGTGGATGTGCCCGGTTTGATGCCGCCGTCCACCTGCAAATCAATCGCACGGCCTGTGGCTGCGATCATATGGCGCACGGCGCTGATCTTGGGGAGTTGCGAGCGCAAAAAGGACTGACCGCCGAAGCCCGGGTTGACCGTCATGATAAGGATCAGATCCACCGTGTCCATGACGTAATCGAGCGCCCGCTCATGCGTCGAAGGCACAAGCGATACGCCGCACTTCACCTGATGGGAGCGGATCAGTTGCAGCGTGCGGTCGAGATGCGCCGACGCCTCGGCATGCACGGTAAGAATATCGGCTCCGGCATCGGCAAAAGCGGGAATCAGCGCATCGGGATGGCTGACCATCAGATGCACATCAAGCGGCAGTCTGGTGTAGGGGCGAATGGCGCGCACGACATCCGGGCCGATGGTCAGGTTGGGCACGAAATGCGCGTCCATGATATCGACATGAATATAATCCGCACCTGCCTCGCTGACGGCTTTGACTTCCTCGCCCAGACGGGCGAAATCGGCGGAGAGAATGGAGGGTGCAATACGAATCGGCATGCCGGGGAGCATAGCGAGCCGATAGAGGGTTGGCAAGAAGTCAGGATCAGGATTCAGGTTATAGGTTATAGGTTATAGGTTTAAAAAAAGAATCTATACCAACGATATAGCCGATTTACTTGTGTGACTGTACGTAAATCAAGTCGGCTATCGCCCGCGACTGCGGGCGCGCCGCCTATGCGGCGTATCGTTTGTGCACAAGCATAAACTCAATCAGCTATACTCCGCTCCCCCCTTGAGGGGGAGCACGCGAGACAAGGCCGAAGGCCGTAGGCGAGCGGTGGGGGGAGGTAGATTACAGAATTCGGGATTCAGGAGTTGGGATGTTTGTTCTTCCTTGTCGTTCCCACATTAGCGGGAATCTGGTTCTGCTTTAATGCTCGCCTTGTGTCGCCAAATAACGGTCAGCTTCCAGTGCGGCCATGCAGCCGGTTCCGGCGGCGGTGACGGCCTGACGGAAAATTTTATCCTGCACGTCCCCGGCGGCGTATACGCCAGGAATGCTGGTTTTCGTGCTATCAGGCTCAGTAATCAGGTAGCCTTCCTTGTCGGTCTTCAGCACCGTTTTAAACAGCGCGGTATTGGGGTCGTGGCCGATGGCGACAAACGCCCCGGTGACGTTCAGTTCGGAAATTTCGCCGGTCTTGGCGTTCTTAAGTTTCAGCCCGGTCAGCGATGGCGGGTTGTCACTGCCGAGGAATTCCTCGACGACAGAATCCCAGATTACGGATACATTTTCTTTTTTAAACAAGCGCTCCTGAGCAATTTTCTCGGCGCGCAGTTCGTCGCGGCGGTGAACCAGCGTGACTTTCTTTGCGATGTTAGAGAGAAACAATGCTTCCTCAACGGCGCTGTTGCCGCCGCCGATTACGGCGACTTCCTGTCCCTTAAAGAAAAAACCGTCACAGGTGGCACAGGCCGACACACCAAAATTCTGGAATTTCTTTTCGCTTTCCAGTCCCAGCCAGCGCGCCGATGCGCCGGTAGCAATAATCAGTGTTTCTCCGGTATAGGTGTTGCCAGAGTCACCTTTTGCTACAAATGGCCGCTTGGACAAATCCACCTCGATGATAGTATCGTGGAAGATTTCTGTACCGACATGCTCCGCCTGCTTCTCCATCTGCTCCATCAGCCACGGCCCCTGAATTGGATCGGCGAAACCCGGATAATTCTCGACATCCGTGGTGATGGTCAACTGCCCGCCAGGCTGCATTCCACGCACCATAACCGGCTTCATCCCGGCGCGGGCGGCGTAGATCGCCGCAGTGCACCCGGCGGCCCCGGAGCCGATGATCAGAATTTTTGTGCGATGGTCGGTCATATGTCAGGATTCAGGATTCAGGATTCAGGGGTCAGGATTCAGGGGCGGATGGACGAAGATGGGAGTTCCGGTATTTCGCTCAATCCTCGCCACTCGCAACCGGCCACTCGCCACCATATTAAAGCGCTTCAGCATGCTCACTCAGATAGGAAGCCACACCTTTAGCATCCGGCTTCATGCCTGATTTCCCCTTCTGCCAGCCTGCCGGACACACCTCGCCATACTGCTGGTGGAAAAGCAGCGCGTCCACCATGCGGATGGCCTCATCCACGTTACGGCCCAGCGGCAAGTCGTTGACGACCTGATGACGCACAACGCCCTCCTGATCAATCAGGAACGTGCCGCGAAACGCCACGGCGTTATTGACCAGCACGTCGTAATCGCGGGAAATCTGCTTGGTCAGGTCGGCGACCATCGGGAATTGGATGTTACCGATCCCGCCGTTATTGACCGGCGTATTTTTCCATGCAAGATGGGTGAAATGGGAATCGACGCTGACCCCGATGATTTCCGCGCCGCATTGTTTGAAATCGTTGATGCGGTTGTTAAACGCGATGATTTCCGACGGGCAGACGAAGGTAAAATCCAGTGGCCAGAAAAACAGCACGCCAACCTTTCCCTTGAGGTATTCCGACAGGGTGAACTTATCGTTGATGGTATTGTCCGGCATCACGGTGGTGGCGGTAAAATCCGGGGCTTTTTTTCCAACAAGTACAGCCATGAACTGATCTCCTTCTGGGTTACTGTAATATACACCTCCACTGTTACATAGCGCCAGCCCGGTCATATTTCAAGGAGTCATCGGTGTTTTCCTTACACTTCCCTGCTCAGGCGGGATAAATGCTCCAGCGTGGCGGCGGCGTTGCCCTGATCCACGGCGGTGGCGGCGAGGGCCAGCCCTTCGCGCAGCTCGGCGGCCCGCTCGCCGATGACCAGCGCGGCGGCGGCATTGAGCAGCACGGCGTCGCGGTAAGCGCTTTTCTCCCCGCCCAGCATACGGCGCAGCGCCGCGGCGTTATATTCGGCGTCCTGACCTTTGAGCGATGCCATATCGGCTCGCTCAATGCCGTAATCCTCGGGAGACAGGGTAAATTCCCGCACCTTGCCGCCGTTGAGTTCGGCGATATGGGTGACATCGGTGACGGTGATCTCGTCCATGCCGTCCGCGCCGCAGACCACCCATGCCCGAATGCTGCCCAGCCGGTGCAGGGTATGCGCCAGAGGAACCAGCCATTTACGATCCCAGACGCCGAGCAACTGACGCCGGACTTTTGCCGGATTGGCCAGCGGCCCGAGCAGGTTGAAAATCGTGCGCAGGCCCAACTCCAGCCTGACGGGGGCGATATGGCGCATGGCGGCGTGGTATTTGGGGGCCATGAGGAAACATAAATTGCATTCCGCCAGCGCCCGTTCCATCACGGCGGGTTCGGCCATCACGTTGATGTCGAGCGCGCTGAGAATATCCGACGAGCCGGAAGCCGAGGAAATGGCGCGGTTGCCGTGTTTGGCGACCGGCAGGCCGCAGGCGGCGGTGACAATGGCGGCGGCGGTGGAGATGTTGAGCGTATGCTTTAAGTCGCCGCCCGTGCCGCAGGTGTCAATGGCGTGTTCCGGTGCGGTGAAAGCGGTGCATTTGGCACGCAAGACCTCTGCTCCGGCGGTCAGTTCATCCACCGTTTCGCCCTTGGCGCGCAGCCCCATCAGGAACGCGCCCATCTGGCCCGGCGTCGCTCCGCCGTTCATGATAATCTGAAACGCCTGCCGCGCCTCGTCGGCGGGAATATCCTCGCTGTTGGCCAGTCGCGTCAGGGTATCTTGCAGGCTGTTGATGATCATAGCATAGATTCCGTATCCATGCCGACACCCACCTGTCGCGCTGCATCCGCAAGCGTTCTGTCCAGTGTCAGCAGGGGGCATCCCAGCCGCAGGGCCAGTTCGAGATACGTCGCGTCATAGATGCTCAGGCCGTAATCGCGGGCCAGTTGCAGGGTCATGGCGCTGTCAGGCGAGGGGTCTGTATGCAGCCCCAGATCGTGAAAACTTTTAAGCAGTGTGGCGGTTTGCGTCGGCAGAATACGATGGCGGCGCTCGCAGGTCAGCAGCAGGTTGCGCAATTCGTACCAGAGCAGGGCAGGGGCGTATCCGTCTTCCTCTTTGAGGCGCTCCAGCGCGTCCAGCGCCGCCGGATGCTGCTCATCGGGTAACAGCCATGCCCCCGCTACCGACGCATCCACCACGAACATCAGTATTTATGTCCTTCATGGCGGCCACTCAGCAATTCCTCGCCTGATACCGATGGCAGCGTCGCCCGCAATGCTTTCAGGCGCTCAATGGCGGCGATTTTTCCCGTATGGCGCGCTGTTTCTTCCGGGATCAGCCGGGCAATCGGCTGGCCGTGGCGGGTAATAATAATCGTCTCTCCCCGCATGGCAACGGCATTGAGCAGACGGGGAAGATGGGTTTTCGCTTCGGATGCCTGTATTTCCTGCATATAGACGCTTTCGACCGGTTGTTTCGACCATACCAATATAACATGCGATGGGCTTTAATGCAATCAGTACAAAGGAGAACATTTAGTTTGCGCTCTAAATTTAGGCTTGGGTGTAAATTTATATCGCGTTATAAACCACTATAAATATAGCCCTATCATCCTGTCATAGATAGAAAATTCCGCAGTAAATCATGCCCGTGCTCGGAGGCGATGCTTTCCGGGTGGAATTGCACGCCGTGCAGTGGGTAGTCCCTGTGTTGCAGCCCCATGATAATGCCATCCGCCGTTTCCGCCGTCACCTCAAGGCAATCGGGCAGGGTGTTGCGCTCGACGATCAGCGAATGGTAGCGCGTGGCGGTAAAGGGGGAGGGCAGGCCGCTGAAAACGCCTTTTCCCTGATGCAATACCGGGCTGGTTTTGCCGTGCATGGGGTTGTGGCGGATGACATTGCCGCCGTAGACCATGCCGATGGCCTGATGCCCGAGGCAGACGCCGAGAATGGGAATACGCGGGCCGAAGCGGCGGATAATTTCCGGGCACAGGCCGGAATCCTCCGGTGTGCCGGGGCCGGGGGAGATGACGATGCCGGTCAGTCTGGCCTCGCCGGATGCCGCAAGCGATGCCTCCAGATCGTCTGCGGATAATTTATCGTTACGCACAACCTCGACTTCCGCACCCAGCTCGCCAAGGTAATGCAATAAATTATAGGTAAAGCTGTCGTAGTTATCAATGAGCAGGAGCATAAAACCTCAGCAAAAATCCCCGGCGGATTCGGCGGCGCGCATGATGGCGCGGGCCTTGTTGCAGGATTCGCGGTATTCGGCCTGCGGGTCGGAATCAGCGACGACCCCGCCGCCCGCCTGCACATACAGCATTCCATCCTTCACCAGCCCGGTGCGAAGCGTAATGCAGGTATCCATCGAGCCGTCGGCGGAAAAATACCCGACGCACCCGGCATAGAAACTGCGCTTGACCGGCTCCAGTTCGTCAATAATTTCCATGGCGCGGATTTTCGGCGCGCCGCTGACCGTGCCCGCCGGGAAGCCGCCCATCAGCGCGTCGAAACAGGTTGCGCCGGGGGCGAGTTTCGCTTCGACGTTGGAGACAATATGCATGACGTGGGAATAGCGCTCAACGACCATTTCCTCGGTGACGCGCACCGAGCCGACTCTGGCGAAGCGCCCGGCGTCGTTGCGGCCCAGATCGAGCAGCATCAGATGCTCGGCGATTTCCTTGGGGTCGGCCAGCAATTCCCTCTCCAGCGCCATGTCCTCGTCGCGGGTTTTACCGCGGGGGCGCGTTCCGGCTATGGGGCGGATAGTAATATCGCCTTTGCGCACCCGCACGAGGATTTCCGGGCTGGAGCCGATCAGGGAGAAACCCGGCATGTGCAGGTAAAATAAAAACGGCGAGGGGTTGCGATGGCGCAGCGAGCGGTAGAGCGCGAAGGGCGGATGCGGGAAGGGTGCGCAAAAACGCTGTGAGGGGACGACCTGAAAAACATCCCCGGCGCGGATATATTCCTTCGCTTTTTCCACCATCGTGGCGTATGCCGCCTCGTCGAGATTGGAGGTAAAATCCAGCTTCGCGGACGTTTCGGCTTTGGGTTGCGTGCTGATTGCAAAAGGCGCGGCGAGTTTCTCAAGCGCCGCCTCAATGCGGGAAGTGGCGGCGCGCCAGGCGTCTTCGGCGGTTTTTTCGCGGGCATGGCTGTTCCAGACCGGGGCCATGAACCAGACCACCCCGTCACGCGAATCAAAGACCAGCATCAGTCCGGGGCGCATCAGGCAGGCATCGGGGATGCCGATAGGATCGGGGTTGGCGGAAGGGATCGCCTCAATACGCTTAATCATGTCGTAGCCGAGATAGCCGATCAGCCCGGCGGTAATCGGCGGCAGCCCGTCGGGAATATCCATGCGGATCGAAGCCAGCAGCCGCCTGAGCGAAGGAATGACGCCTTCCGGGCAGGGTATCCACTCACCGTTCTCGGGCCGGGTCATGAGTTCGGCCCTCTCAGCGGATGCGCGCCACATCAGGTCGGGCATCAGGCCGAGGATCGAATAGCGCCCGCGTACCTCGCCGCCTTCGACCGATTCCAGCAGAAAACATGGTTTGCCATGTTCCATGAGCTTGAGCATGGCGGAGACCGGCGTTTCGGTATCGAGCACGCGCTTTGCCCAGACCAGTTGCGCCCGGCCTTTCTCATACGCAGCGGCAAACGCGGTTTCATCGGGGAAAAAAGCGGTCATTCTTCCGCCGCAATGATGGATTGCATAGCTTCCTGATTGATCTGCACCGGGTAGCGCTGTCTGAGATAAGTGAGATATTGCGCTTCGATCTCCTCAATATATTCCTGCCTGAGCGTTTCCCTTTCCGCCGCCAGCAGGGCTTTGCCGTCGGCGCTGTCCGTCGCGGGCGCGGGGATCGTATCGAGCAGGACGGCGAAGATGAACCCGTCCTGATAGGCTTTAACGCCGGTTAGCCAGTCATGCTTGCCCAGCGTGAAGATTTCATCCGTCAGCCCGGCGGCGAATAGCCGCTCTGCAACCGGCCCCTCGGCTTCCCCTGCGGCGGCGTCTCGTCTGAGGGTCATCTCAGCGACCATGATACCGCTTTCATTGTCGAGTGCGGCACGGACGGACTGCTCGTCGGGATGGCTATGCGCCTGAAGCTGCCTGAGCTTTTCCTCAACATGCTTGCGGTTTTGCTCCAGCCGCTCCGATTGTATCCAGTCCTGAAGCACCTGACCGCGTACTTCCTCGAAGGTACGCTCCCGTGGCGCGGTGATGCCATCAACCACGACCATGTAAAACGTGCCGTCCGGCAGGTAGGAAATTTCCGAGCGTTCGCCTTTTGGCAGGGAATAGGCGATCTCCAGCAATGCGTGATACGTGCCGACCGGCAGCGCATCGCTGTTGTCGGCGGCGCGGCCATTGCGGTCAACCGGTTCACTGGTATGGGCGGTAATGTCCGCTTCTTTCGCCGCTTCCTCAATTGGCATCCCGGAAGCCAGCGCGTCCTCGAAACGCTCGATCGTATCGCTAAGCATGGTTTCGGCTTTGAGATGGCGCAAGTCAGATTCCAGCTTGCCGTTGACCGCCTCGAGCGGTGGAACGCGCTCCCCGACAATCTTTTTAACCCGGAAAATATGCCAGCCGAACGCGCTTTCTACCGGCTGGGTATAACCGCCTTCCTTCAGCGCGAACACGGCGTCGGAACCGGCGGGAAGCTCGCTGTGCAGACGCAGGCCAAGATCGGAGGATTCCCTGTTGATCGGCGGGATTTTTATGGCCACGTCCTTAAAGGATATACCCTCATCCAGCAATTTTATTGCCCGGAGCGCCTCATCCTGCGAGGGGTAGAGCAGTTGCTGCACCTGCCGCCGTTCGGGGCTGGTCAGATCCTGAATCTGCTGCTGGTAGCGCTCGATAATTTCCTGCTTGCTGATTGAGATTTTCTCCATCAGTTCGTCGGGTGTGACGAAAACATAACGCAGGGCACGGTATTCAGGCGCTTTGTATCGGCTGCGGCGGGCATCGTAGAAACCGGTCAGCACGCTGTCTGCGGGAACCGGTACACGAAATTCCTCCGGGATGCCCATGCTGACCGCCAGTACCCGCCGTTTCTCATGTTTCATGTGGTAGAGTATTTCAGCTTCGGCTTCGTGTACGGGCGGACTGATCGTCAGGCTGGTCGCCACGAGGTCAGCGGCAAGGTCGTTACGGTAGCGCTCGATAAACTCGTTATCGCTCATGCCATACTGGCGGGCCACCTCGCTGAACACCGCTTTGTCGAAAATGCCGCGGGCGTTATAATAGGCCTTTGTCTGGCGGATAATATCAGCCAGCGTGTCGTCGTCGATGTGCAGGCCGAGCCGTGAGGCCTCCAGTTCGGTCAGGCGGCGGTTGACCATCTCCGACAGGGTTAGTTCATAGAGATTGAGTTCCCTGAGTAGCTGGGGCGTGAAACTGGCGCCGAAACGGCGGCGCAATATCTCAATCTGCTTCTGGTATTCGGCCATTTCGATGGGATCGCCATTAACCTTGGCGAGATTAGTGGAGCCGCCCGAGCGCACGATGCTGTCGCCGATGCCCCACAGGGCGAAGCTCATTATCAGCAACACCATCAGTACTTTGACGACAAAACCGGTCGCCCCGTTTCTCATTTGATTTAGCATCCGAGTATCCTTCTGATCTCTCTCTAAAACCATATTTCTGGAAATGGGACAAGGCCTGTGTTAAAAAACCGGGGTTTATTCCTCCTGTGAAGGAGATAACGGAAGGGCGTGATATGAGCGGATTCCTGATAGCGGCGAACTGGAAAATGAACGGCAGGCGGGAAGATGGGCTTTCTCTGGCCAAAAAACTGGCCGGTTATCTGGAAAAGCACCGTCAGGAGGAAGTTGAATGCGTGATATGCCCTCCCTTTACCCTGCTTGGTGAGGTGGGGAAGATATGTGACGGTGTAGCGGCGATGGGTGGTCAGGACTGCCACGCCTCGGCAAGCGGCGCTTTTACCGGTAATATCAGCGCTGACATGCTGGAGGATATGGGATGTTCTTATGTGATTGTCGGGCATTCCGAACGCAGGGAGCAGCACGGCGAAACCGATGAGATGATCCGCAGCAAGGCAATGGCGGCTTACCGGGCCGGGCTGACGCCGATTATCTGTATCGGCGAGACTGAGGCACAGCAGGAGGCCGGGCAGACAATAGAGGTAATTCGCAGGCAGGTGCAGGATGCCGTGCCGGAAGGGGTGGAAGGCAGGCTGGTGATCGCCTACGAGCCGGTCTGGGCTATCGGAACGGGCAAAACCGCTTCGCTGAACGATATAGAAATGGTACATGGCGCTATTGCCGCGCTGGCTATGGAGAAAAAATCCGTTGCGCCGGAGCGTATTTCTGTGCTTTATGGCGGCTCGGTGAAGGCAGCCAACGCCTCTGAAATACTGGCCGTGCCCGATGTCGGCGGAGTGCTGGTCGGCGGTGCGAGCCTCATTGCCGAGGAATTTTGCGCCATACTGGATGCCGCGAACGAACTGGTATAATGCTATGACCTCTTTATTGCTGATAATTCAGGTAATCCTTGCGGTTGCCATCATCCTGATCGTATTGCTTCAGCGCAGTGATTCCGATGGCATGGGCGGACTGGGCGGTGGCGGCGGTGGTCTTGGGCTGGTGTCGGGGAGAACGAAAGCCAGCATGCTGACGCGCACGACGGCGATTTTAGCGGGGTTATTCATGCTCAACAGCCTGCTGCTCTCCATTATCACGGCACGTATGGAGCCGTCCTCGCTGCTTGATACGATTCCCACTGCCGAAGCGCCAGCAGTGCCCGGCGGGGAAGCGCAAACGCCGCTGCCCGTTGTGGCGCAGCCGGAAGCGCCGGTGGAACCTATGGAAAGCAACGAAGCGCCCGATTCGCTCGCCCAACAGCCGGTTGCCCAACAGCCGGTATCCGAACCGGCGCTGGAAGTGCCCGCCGCACAGCCTTCCGATATTCCGCCGCTTGAGACGCCCCGCGCCGAATAAGTCAGGGCTGGCTGGTGCATTCCGCCGGGGTTTCTTCCTGCGGTACGTTCAGGGTAACAATCGGATCTTCACCCCCCAGCGTCGCCTGTCCGGCATGAATGCGCGCTTCCCTGATATCCGCCTGCGTCTGCTTCGTACCGGTGTAGGATTCCAGCGGCAAATCCAGCCCGATGCCGATATTCAGGTTTTTGGCTTTCTGACTACCCGGGGTCTCGGGATGGGCTACCGCCCAGCCATCGGCATCCTCGCCGGGTCTGGCTTCCAGATTGTCCGCCGGTCTGTGCTCAACCGGCTCCGGGCAGGCAGAGGTAGGCTTCAGCAACGGGCTTTCCCGGCCATACGCGGCAACAGCGCATAACGTGGCAACCGGAATCAGCCAGCATGTTCGCATCATTCTTCTTTCCCCAACGCCCGGCGTATCTGGTCTTTCGGATTGGTTTTTTCCACGGAAAACCCACGCAGCATTTCGTCAATGCCACTATCCGGTGCAGTTCCTCCCGGCAGTAACGGTTCATTAGCTTTCCCATCCGCATTGTCACCCGAGCCGTTTTGCAGGGGAGGTAACGGATTTTTAGGATCCCAGGCATGCAGCCCTTGCGGCAGGCCCTCATAGGTATTGAAGGTTTCGGAATCGAATGTCTGGTTAGGCCGCAGCGAAAAGACGATGCCCCGCTCACTGGTATTGATGAAGGATTCAAGCGGCTTATTGGCCAGCCGGTTATGAAATGGCGGGGTGGCAAGTGCTGCATCCGGTTGTTCCAGAGAATCCTTGGCGAGGTCTTCACGATTAGTCACGATGTATAAAAACAGGGTTGGATCTGTGGGTATCCACATAAAATTCACAAACTCCCTGTTAACGCCGAGAATCCTGATTTCACCTTCCGTAGTCGGCTTCAGGCTGGAGAACGCAGCCGTGTTCAGATAGAGATACCAGTCATTCGGATTCTTATAAATCAGCGTGCGTAGCTGGAATGAGGGATAAATCACATTCTCAACCTGCGACGCCGTTTCAATCTGCTCGACAATCTCACCGACCGTTTCGGGAGTTCTTCTGGTATGCCCGCTACGCTTCTGCTCGAACGCATCAATCACACGCCTGAAATCCTCAATCTCGTGGCCGGAGAACATGATGGATTTTTCCCATGTCCCATAGGAAGGGATAAAAGGTTCCTCTTTTGCGGCGAGCCGCGATCCTTCATTAGCATCCTGAAGGCTGACGGGGGGCGGAGTGACCTGTTCCCGTAAGATGCTGATATCGGGCGAATCGGTGCTTTCCTGAGCCCGTGCGACATGCGGTGTCAGCATTGCCAGCAGGAGAGCAAAGACAATCAGGCGGGTGCGGGTCATGGCACTGGCCCTCCCGCCGCAGGCGCTTCATCAGTGGCTTTGCCTTTTTTCTGGATACCCTGCCAGTTATAGACGATTTCGGCATTGACGATGCGAGGTTCCTTGCCCTCGCTGATTTCAAGCAGGGCGTCACGGGTCAGTTGACGCTGGCGGGTGACGCTCACCGAAGCATAGCTTAAAAATCCCGGCATTTCCTTCTCGATTGCCTTCAGGAAGGAAAATACGTGCAGGTCGGAAAGGGCGTCGAAAGTCAGGTTGATATCACGCGATATGATTTCCATGCTGGATGTATTATCGGTGCTGCCATCGCCGCTGGAGGTTATCGCTTCGCCGAATCGCACCGAGAGGTTATTGATCCGGTATTTTTTTCTCAGGCGGTTGAGAATTTCCTGTGCGTCGTTGCGGTTGGTATCGTAACGTCCGGCCAGTAGTTCCTTGTTCAACTCATTATAGAGTTCCAGCGAGGAGCGGGCGAAATCGTATTTTTCCTCAAGCGTGGCGATCTTGGAGCCGATCGAGTGCATTTGCGACTGGTAGGAGGCGTATGAT
This sequence comes from Alphaproteobacteria bacterium, assembly GCA_021730835.1. Lineage (GTDB taxonomy): Bacteria > Pseudomonadota > Alphaproteobacteria > Rickettsiales > UBA998 > JAKFYP01. The sequence goes on along the minus strand of JAKFYP010000227.1, from coordinate 1,426 downwards.
ACCCGCTCTTTCTTCAGGCCGGAATGGAAAAAGAACGCCAGCCCCGCCGTTGCCGAGGCAATCCCGAGGATGATAACGGCTTCAATGATAACCTTTCTCCGCAGTTGCGTGAGCTTGTTCATGGTGTCACCCCCGGGGTTGCGGGGTTCTCGGGTGTGGCATTGGGGCCCTTCAGGTTGATTTCCACCGTGAAGCGTTCTCCGGCTTTGGGGGTAATGGTGCTGGCGGTAATATCCTCGAAGTTGATTTCGATACTGGTATTTTCCTGCAGGCGCGAGGGCAGAGAGCTATAGGTCGCCGTCCAGTTCGGGAAGATGGTTTTCAGGCTTTCCAGAAAATCCTGCGTTTTTTTACTGAAATCTTCCCAGTTGCCGCCGGTATAGACCAGATCGAGTGACAGGTTGATATCAATCAGGGATGGTGCTTGCGCCGGGGCGGGCGTTCCTGCCGGGGTGGCCGGTATTTGCTGGCGTGTCCACGCAAAGTTTTTCACCAGCCGGTCTTCCTCAACAACGCCGGTCAACACGGTGATAATATCGAACGGGCTGTAATCTGTTTTGCTTAAATAGTCCTGTACACTGACGAGTCCGTGAATTTCCTCGATATCGGCAGGAAATTCCTTTGAAGATTCCTGCAATTCATTGAGTTCCCTCTGCTTGTTCATCGCTTTGGTCTGTTGAAGCCTCGCTTCTCCGGCGGCATTGCGCCACTGGGCAAAACCCCAGACGCTGTAGACGAGCATTCCGATTGCTGCGAGGCTCCCAAAGACACGGACAAAGGTGCGAATAGTATGAAAAGCAGAAAGCTTACGGGCAAAATCGGTGTTCAGTCTAAGGCGCTTTTTCTTCAGCATGGCGAAGGTGGTGGCGATCACCACATCACCGAACCGGTCGCCTGAGAGCACTGCCTGTTTCAGCTCCAGCGCTTCCGCCGCCTCAAAGGGGGTCAGCACCTCAAACCGGGTGGCCCCGAACCGGTCTGCCGTAACCGAGTCCTTGATGTCCTGCCCGACGATAATGGTGATGTCAAGCCCGGCTCTGGGATTATAAGACAGGCGCTTGAGGTATTCGATTGTGTTGAGGATTTCCTGCTCGACGCTTCCGGCGATCACTTCCGGCTGGCTATCGGGCAGTGGCTGGGCGAGGCGTGTGAAAACCAGCTTATCATGGCGCAGGACTACCTGCCGGAAACCGGATACTTTATTATGCGTGACCAGAATACACCATTCCGCCTCTTCTTCGCCGGGAGTATAGGATGCCGATGTTGTTTCGATCTCTCCGGAAGCGGCGCTTTGCGGTGCATCCTCTTTTTTCCTTTTCCTTCCCTTCGCGCCGGGTTTGACCCTTTTTTTCTTTTTCTTCGTATCCTTGTTGTCGCCGCTTGCCGCTGCCAGCTTCGGGATGATTTTTTCGCATTCGACCGGAAC
>JAKFYP010000217.1 GCA_021730835.1 Alphaproteobacteria bacterium | reverse complement strand
CGAGCCGAGAGCGGCCAGCGGAGTAATGCCGATACCGTCCTTGCCAAGACTCTCTGCGACAAGCTGGCGAAACCAGTAGGAAAGGACATGCAGCCGGTCGGAATAAGGCATAAAGACCTGCGTGGCGCGGCCTTTTTCCATATGATACGCCCCGAGCGCCGCGCCGTAAGCGGGCGGGCAGGCGGCGGCGCTGTCGGCTTTAGCCAGCGCGGCGATGACCTCGCGGGCCGCTTCATGCAGGGCGTGAATGTCAATACCGAGACAGGCGGCGGGCAGCATGCCGGTAATCGAAAAAACCGAGAAACGCCCGCCGATATCCGGCTCATGGACGAAGGCGGGAATGTTGTATTGTTCGGCCAGCGCCCGGATCGGCGAAGGTTTCGGCTCAGTGATAATACGAAAATGCCTGCCCAGATGTTTTTCGCCAAGCTCATCGCGGACATGCTCCATCGCCACCAGCCCCTGCGAGAGCGTCTCGACCGTGCCGCCCGATTTACTGACCAGCAAAAAACAGGTTTTGGCCATGTTGAGGCGATGCAACAGGATATCGGTTGTCTCAGGATCGACATTTTCAAGAAAATGCAGGGTCACCGGAGTTTTTCTCCCCTCCGCCAGCACGGAGAGCGCTTTGGCACCCAGGCTCGACCCGCCTGTGCCGATCACCACGACATCGGTAAATTCTTTCGCTATCTTGCGGCCTTCCTCGGCAATGACATCCAGATCCGTGCCGCCATCGCCCACCCCGTAAAACGGCTTGCCGCCGCCATGCGTCGCCGCCAGTTTTTTCATCTCACGGGTTGCGGCTTCCAGCAGCGCGTCAAAGCGGGGGCGGTCTTGGGGGTCAGGCAGTGCGCGGGTAATATCTTGCTGATAATACGTCATGGTTTTTCCTTTTTGTCCTTATTCAACGGATTTCCGGCGGCGACTATAAGCAAATTTTCCGGTTTGAGAAGTCTTTTTGTTAAATTATTAATCTCCTTTAAGGTAACCGCCTCAATGAAGGCGTTCCTTTTATCAAGGTAATCAATACCTAAGCCCTCCATCTGCATGGTCATCAGGTAAGAGGTCAGCGAGCCGGTTGAATCCAGACTTAATGGAAAAGAGCCGGTCAGATAGGATCTGGCGTTGTCAAGTTCCGCCTGCGAAAATCCCTCGGAAGCGGCCTTTGCCAGCGTTTCCCTGAGCAGCCCGATGGCGCGGCCCGCTTCGTCGGAGCGGCTGGCGAACACGCCTCTAAGCAGGGCGGCGTGCCGGTAGAGATCGGGATAGGTGTAAGCGTAATAGGTCAGCCCGGCCTCCCGGCGAATGGAAGTAGCCAGACGCGAATTCAGCCCCGAGCCGCCCAGCAGGTGATTAAGCACGAAAAAAGTGTAAAAATCCTCATCTTGGCGGGCAATTCCGGGCAGGCCAAACGTCACGACGGTTTGCGGTACGTCATCCATCGCTACTTCGATAATGTGCCCTCCCTGTGCCATTGGCCCGGCCTCTTTGAGCGTATCTTGCGGCTCACCGGCGGGCAGGGCGGAGAACGCGTCATCGAGCACATGCTTTAATGTCTCGGGCGTCATATCCCCGGCCACGGCAACCACGATATTGCCCCGCCTCAACCGGGTATGAACGAAAGCCGACAGATCGGCTTTCCCGATACGCCCGAGACTGGCCTTGTCGCCATGCGGTTGCTTGCCATAAGAATGCGTGCCGAAAGCTGCCTGATGGAAGGCTTCCGTGGCGCGGTAATCAACCCGGGTGGAAGCGATGACCAGTTCGGACAGCAATTTGCTTCTGACCCGCTCCAGCGCGGCGTCTTCAAAACGGGGGCGGGTCAACGCCAGTGCCGAGAGATGGAAGGCTTCGCTGGCATGCTCGCTCAGGCTTTGCAGGGAGAGGTTGAACGTATCGTGATTGACATTAAAGGAGAGTTCCGCAGCAATGCGATCCAGCGCCTCGGCGTAGGCCAGCGCATCCATCTCCCCGGCTCCCTCCCGCAGGATGCGCGAAACAAAAAGCGCCAGTCCTCGCCGATTGGGAGGATCATAGGCGCTTCCGGCATTTCTGAAGGCGATTTGCGCCGTGAACATCGGCAGGGAATGATCCTCGATCAGCCATGCGGTGATACCGTTTTCCGCGACGACTTCCTGCACCCGAGCGGCATGCGCCTGAGAAAAACTGATAAAAATCAGGACAATGAAAATGATGTGCCGTGAGTTTATGGAAAATCCCTGTTTTTTTCCGCAATTACTATCGGAGCAGAATCTCTCCATTTCCGAAGTCATTCTGTTTCGCCGTAACGCCGGTAAAGCGGTGATATTTCTCATCGCTCCTCCTCGCCGGGCAGCAGATACCCGGTCACCGCGATATTGTCGCGCAAATAGCGTTGCGCTGCCTGTGCGACCTGCTCCGGCGTCACGTTGTCAACGGATGCTTCCCAGTGATTGAAAAACGCTTCGTCCTTGCCCAGCATCAGCAACTGGCCGAACGTGGTGGCCATATCCTCCACCCCGTCGCGGGCATAGATGCTATCCGCCTTGCTGCGGCTTTTGACGCGCTCTAAATCTTTTGTCTCAGGAGGGGTTTGCAGCCAGCGGGCGATCACCTCTTCATACGCTTTGCCAAGCGCCTGAAGGCTGACTCCCTCAGCAGGCGTCAGGAACACCGAGATACTGCCCGGCCCGAGCGCGAATCCATTATAGGATAAATCCGCCGCCACGGCGATTTTGCGCTTTTCCACCAACTCCCGGTGCAAGATACTGGCCCGCCCGTCACCCAACAGGCCCTCCAGCATCATCAGGGCGAATGCCTGCGTCGTATCGCCGCTGACCAGCGAGGGAGCCGGATAATAGCGCCGCCATTGCGGCTGCTTGACATTGGCATGGTGGAGCGTCAATTGTTGCGATACCCGCAGCGGCGGCTCGGTCGGCCAGCTTCTGGGCGGCATATCGGCAGGCCGCCAGCGCCCATAATAGCGCGCCGCCAGTTTTCTTGCTTCTTCCGGTTCGATATCGCCCGCCAGCAGCAGAATTGCGTTATTTGGATAATAATGCGTGCGTTTATATTCCATCACATCTTCGCGGGTGAGCGCGAGGATTTCATGCTTCCAGCCAATCACCGGGATGCGGTAGGGGTGGTTGCGAAACAGCGCGGCGGTCATGGCCTCGCCGAGCTTCTGGGTGGGATGGTTGTCAATGCGGCTGTTGCGCTCCTCCATAATCACGTCGCGCTCCTTGAGAAACGCCTCTTCGGAAGGGGCAAGATAAAGCAGCCGTTCAGCCTCCAGTTCCATGATTTTCGGCAAATGCTCGCGGGCGATGGAGACATAATATCCGGTAAAATCCTGCGAAGTGAAAGCGTTATGCTCTCCTCCCAGCCGCTCGATGGTATCGGAATATTCACCCTCCTTGAGTTTTTTCGTCCCCTTGAACATCATATGCTCAAGATAATGCGCTATGCCGGATTTGCCCGGCGGTTCATCGGCGGCCCCGGCCTTAAACCACAGCATATGCGTGACGATCGGCAGACGATGTTGCGGCAATACGACGACTTCCAGCCCGTTCTTCAGGGTAAAATGGCTGGCATTGAGCGTCTCGGATGCGCAAACGGAAACGGGGATAAGGCAAAGCAGGGCGAGTAAAGCCAGATGGTGGATGCGTCGCGCCATAACCTACTCGAACACCCGCTCCAGCACGCTTTTTTGTTTCGGATCCTTCACCGGAACCTCGCCTTCCGTCACCGGCTTGCCCGCTTCGCGGTTGGTGACGATGCGCTCGGCCTCGGCTTTGGCATCCACGACCGGCTCATCCGGCCCCTCGCCGCGTAGCTTTTCTAAAATACCCGGCTCTTCCGCGAACAGGGCGGTGTTCTCATCGAACAGCTTCTGGCGGATCTCGGGATCGGCCTGCGCCGCCCCCACGCGTTGCAGCAGCAGCGATTCGCCGGGTGAAACCAGCGGCGCGGCATCAACGATCGGCACGCCGCTCTCGGCTTGCGCTGCTTGTCGGGCTTCCAGCGAACGGGTGGAGGAAGAGGGAGCCGCACCGGTGACCAGTGAGCGGGCCTCGGCCTCGACTTCCGCCTGAAAGCGCGTATCTTCCCCCGGGCGTGGCGGCTCAAGATAAAACTCTCGCGGCACGCTTAAAGGAGGACGGGAAACAACGCGGAATTCATCGGGGGCGCTGCGATTTAAGCCCAGCGTGCTGCGCACCTCATGGCCGGAGCAGGCGGGCAGCAGGCAGAGCGGCAGAAGAAAAAGCAATCGTTTCATGGGCCGTAACCTAAGCCGTTTACCCGCTAAAATCAAGCGGTCTCCTCACTATGAGTAAGGGAGAAGATGGATGTATATTGTCATAAAATCTTCATACTTTATATGGCAATAGCATGCCACTATCTATCGGAAAGAGAGAAATAATATGTATCCGGATACACAACATTATCAAAGCGGCTCGTTTACGGTCACCAACCGCCCCGGAAGCTTTTTTGTCATCTGGAGTGAGCAGGATAATCCGATATTACAGACCCCTTTGTGTAATGCGCTAATTCAGGCGCGTGAGGAAATGGTGAATGCAATTTTTTCTCTCCCGATGCAACATTCAGTAAATCGGAAACCGGGCGCAGAGTTCCCGTACCTGTTGGCGAATTTTTTGTTCGACGACGCGGTTGTCATCCGGGGTGGTGGCCAACCCGTCGAATACATCGCCGATGAAATGGCCGATCCGGCGAAATTCCTCCACGCCGAAACCGCGTGTCGTCCCGGCAGGCGTGCCAAGCCGCACGCCCGAAGTTACGGCAGGCGGCAGCGGATCGAACGGAATGGCGTTCTTATTGCAGGTCAGCCCGGCGCGTTCCATGCTTTCCTCAGCGGCTTTACCGGTCAGGTTTTTCGGGCGTAAATCGAGCAGTACGAGATGGTTTTCCGTGCCGCCGCTGACGATATCCACGCCGCGCTCCTTCAGTGTAGCGGCGAGGATTTTAGCATTTTCAGCTACAGCTTTGGCATAGGTTTTAAAGGAAGGGTCGAGCGCTTCGGCGAAACAAACGGCTTTCCCGGCGATGACATGCATCAGTGGGCCGCCTTGTATGCCCGGGAATATCGCGGAATTTATGGCTTGCCCCAGCGTGATTTCCTTGCCCGAGGGAGTTTTGCGAACCACTTTGTCGGGTTGTGAGGAGAGAATCAGACCGCCGCGGGGGCCGCGCAGCGTTTTATGGGTTGTAGTGGTGACAACGTCGGCATGTGGCAGCGGCGAAGGGTACGCGCCCCCGGCGACCAGTCCGGCGACATGCGCCATATCCACCATGAACCATGCGCCCACGCTGTCGGCAATAACGCGAAAGCGTGCCCAGTCCACGATGCGCGGATAGGCGGAGAACCCGGCGATGATGAGTTTCGGTTTGTGTTCCTTCGCCAGTTTCTCTGCGGCATCGTAATCGAGAAATCCATCGGATTCACGCACGCCGTATTGCACGGCGTTGAACCATTTGCCCGACTGGTTGGGCGCGGCCCCATGCGTTAAATGCCCGCCCGCCGCGAGCGACTGGCCAAGAATCGTATCGCCCGGAGAGAGCAGGGCGGTAAAAACGCCCTGATTGGCCTGCGAGCCGGAATTGGGTTGGACGTTGGCGTAAGTGCAGCCAAAAAGCTTTTTTGCCCGTTCGATGGCCAGCGTTTCCACTTTGTCAACGAACTCGCAGCCGCCGTAATAGCGGTTGCCGGGGTAGCCTTCCGCGTATTTATTGGTCAGCACCGAGCCTTGTGCTTCAAGGATAGCGCGGCTGACGATATTTTCCGAGGCGATCAACTCGATCTGGCTCTGCTGGCGCTCAAGCTCCTCCTGCATGGCATCCCACAGGGCGGCATCGGCTTGCGCCAGCGGCGTATTGAAACTGGGGTGGCAGGCGGTGGATAATCTCCCGGCGGTCTGGCTCATGCAACTCTCCTGAGAATGGCTCAACAGGGCGGATATATGGCATGAATAGGGAAGCCTGGCCAGAATTTTTTAGATGGGATTTTCCGTCGTGCCGATGCTGACCGGCTCGAAACCATAGCGGCTGAAGATAGAGCGGGAAGCATCTGAGCCGAGCCATGCCACGAAAGCGCGGCCTTCGTCCATATTTTGCCCGACGATAACAACCGCCTGATAAACGATCGGCGAACTCGGGCTGTCCGGCCATTCGGCGATGCGCACCAGTGAGGGGTTAAGCGCCGCATCGGTAGCGTAAATCATGCCGTAAGCGCCGTGATAGAGCATGGCGGCGATCAGTTCTCCGGCGCTCGGAAACACGCTGATATGCGGCCCGACATCCATCGTCAGCTTCATCTCGTTCATGGCCTGAAAGGCAAACGTGCCTTCCGACATATACTGCGGGTCGCCGACGGCAAACTGAAATCCCTCGCTGTTGACCGGCAGCAGCGAAGCCAGATTGCCGCCTGAGAGTTTGCCGATGCGCCCTTCCGGCGGGGCGATCAGCGCCATATGGTTGCGGGCAACGGGTGTGCGGGAATAAACATCAATCTGCCCCTGTTGCTGGAGGGTACGAATCCAAGCCGGTTTTGCGGTGATAAAGACGTTTGCTTCCGCCCCCTCGCCGATCTGTTCGATATGCTCCGGCCCTGACGCGAAAGAGAGCGTCACCGGCACGCCGCGCTGGCGGGAATATTCCCGGGCGAGCAGGGTGAGCGGAACGGTCAGGCTTGGCTCGGCAAGAATACTGACCGAACCGGTCGGCACAATGTCAGCGGTCAGCGGCGAACGCGGCAGCAGAACGGCAAGCGAAAAAATAAATATACAGTATAGCGGTCGCATCATGCTGCTAATCAGAAAGTGAACCACAGCCTACCACGATGGTTTCGCAGGCACAATACGTCCTGTCTTTTGGCATTGAAGTAATCGCAAGTAAATGCTATGTAAAATAATTAATCAAAATTAACCAAGCGCGTTGCATGGATTACCGGCTTATACTCTGCATTTTTGTCGTCATCTTCACGCTGACGGCGCTGCCTTTTTTGCTGATCTACCCCACCTCCGGCACAGTCATTGTCAGCCTTGGGAACGGTTTTTTCTCCCTGCCGCGACAGGGCTGGCATATGATGGCAGTGCTGATGGCCGGTTTATATGCGCCTTGCGTGCGTGGCAATGGCCTGCTGGTTCTGCCGGTGGCCCTGCTGTTGCTTTACATGGCCGGGGCGGCGGTGGAAATCAGCCCGGAGCGCTATCCGCTGGTGCGCCTGTTCATTCCCGGCGCTATTTTATCCTTCGGTTTGCTGATGGCGCTGACAACAACCCGGCAGGAAGTGATGGCGGCGCTGCTTGCCGGTTCACTGGGCTATCACATTGGCAGCCATTATCTCGCCACGCAGGCAATCCGGTATGACGCGCCGCTGTTTTATTTCACCGGCCAGCAATTATTTCTGATGTTGCTGCTGGTGTTTTCGGTGAGTATCGGGATGATAATCCCCTGGCATCGGGTATCTTTGCGGAAATGATGGCCGGGTATATGGTCAGAGATGAATTCCGCCGCAGGACGCGTAGCAAAAATGGATGAATTTACCTGCATTGCCCGTTATTTCGCGCCTTTGACCGAGGGAAGGGGCGAGGCGCGGGGCTTAACCGACGACGCGGCGCTCCTGCCCGGCAGTCTGGTGGTGACGACGGATACCCTCGTTGAAGGGGTGCATTATATCGGTAATGAGCCGCCCGCCCTGATTGCGCGTAAATTACTGGCGGTCAGTCTGTCCGATCTCGCCGCCAAGGGGGCGTCGCCTTATTGTTATTTCCTCAACCTCAGCCTGCCGCGTTATACGGGAGAGAATTGGATTGCCTGTTTTGCCAGTGGATTGCGGCAGGCGCAGGAGGAGTACGGCTTATTTCTCGCCGGGGGCGATACGACGTCCACAACCGGCCCTGCCGTTATGTCCGTGACGGCGTTGGGTCTCAATGACCGGCCACTCTCTCGTTGCGGCGCTAGTCACGGTGATGCGCTTTATGTTTCCGGGACAATCGGCGATGCGGTGCTGGGGCTTGAAGCGGCGCGGGGAGAGTTGACCGGGGTGAGTGCGGAAGATCACCGCTATCTGCTGGATCGCTTCCGCCTGCCGCAACCCCGGCTGGCACTCGGCATCGCTTTGCAGGAACTGGCGACCGCCATGATAGATGTCTCCGACGGGCTGGCGCAGGATGCCGGGCATATCGCCCGGGCGTCTGGTGTGCGGCTGGAGATAGAAGCAGAGCATATCCCGTTCTCGGTGGCAGCGCGCAACTGGCTGGATCAGGGTGGCGATATGATGGCACTGCTGGCAGGCGGTGATGATTATGAGTTATTATTTACGGTTCCGCCCTCCCGGTGCGGGCTGGTGGAATCGCTGGCGGGGCACAGAATTTCATATATCGGCAAGGTACGGGAAGGAGAAGGTGTTGCCATTACAGATAGCGGTAAATTGTTAATTTTAAAAGAGAAAGGATGGCGTCACCGGATATAAGTATTCATGATAATAATCACAAACAATACATTAATATTATCTAAATATTATGATATAATACTTTGAAAACACCCCGAGTACGTCTATGACTCCGGAAGATGAAATGCCGAAAATATCCGGTTTCCGGCGATTGCCGACTGGTCTCGGATTGATTGAGCATTACAGAGATATGGCGCTGCATAGCCCTCCTGTTACCGGGGCCGATCGTCCAGCCGAAGTGACTGCGGTTCCTCAGTCCGAACCTCCTTCAGCCGAAGAGAAGTTACAGCAATTCGCCCGGCAAGTGGCAAAGGATGCCCAAGTGGCGCAGTTGCAGGGATTGCCGATTAAGGATATTGGCCGGGTACAACCTTACAAGCACTCGTCGGAAGGATTACTGAGCTGGTTGGCGCATCGTATTTTGCCCGAACATAAGGCGCTGGCATTTTTACGTTACAATCCTCCTGACCAAACGCCGCTTGGCTATTACAGCGCCATGGTCGGATCGGTAAACAGTCCGGGCAAGAAAACAGAGAGCGAAAAACGGCCCAAAGGTGATCTGACGATCGGGATAAGTGTTTCAGGCCCGCTGCCGGATTTTTTCTGCCCGGCTGGCAGGGAACCGTTGCCGGAGCAGAATGCTTCGCCGAAATATCCGGAGACCCCGCAGACCGGTTTTTTTCCTCCTGCCTCGCGGGAAGTCGCTGCCAGACCTCCTGATATGGCGGGCATTGCATTGGGGCATGAAGCGACGACCGCGCCAATAGAAACGCCGGTTGCCTATCTGTTGCCGGAGGAAATCCGGAAATCGCCGCTGGCGCGGGCATTGCAGGTTTCTTCACTGACAGCGCCGATGCCGGTAAGCAGCGCGACTGCAGAAGATCACAAAAAGTCCCCTTATACACCTGCCGTGTCTTCCGCGCAGGAAGAGGCTCAGGAACGTGGCGGGGCCTAGATTTTTCGCGCCACGACTTCCATGCAGGCGCGGTAGCGTTCTGAAATGCCGTAGCTCAATATCTTAAAGCCGCATTCTTCAAGCAGGGCATAGAGCCGCGCCCTCCCGAAATTATGGTAATGTTCCAACTCGCCCCAATAAGGATTCTGACGATTAGCATCGAGTAGCTTCCAGACGACGGAATCCATATTCGGCATGCTGACCAGCAACAGCCCGTCTTCATGGAGCAGCCCGTGCAGATGTTGCAGGCTTTCTTTGGGAAAGGGCATATGCTCCAGCACGTCGCACATGCTGATAATATCCGCCCGGCAGGTCAGGGCGGCCACATCCTCGCACCACGCCTCAACCCCGAGTTGCTTGAGTGTGGCGACATTATCAGCACGCAAATCGCTGCCCGCCACCTGAAAGCCGTATTCCAGCGCGGTAAACAGCAGGGAGGCGTTGCCAAAGCCGATATCGAGCCACATGCCACTTTTCTTATGGGGGGTGACGCGCTCAATGATGCGGGCGCTGGCAACACGATTACCCTCGAATCCGGCGCCGACCTTCTGGTGCTCGTTCGTGCCGGAAAAAAGAATGTCCAGCGCTTCTTTGGTAAAATACCCGTCGGCGAAGACATGCGTGCAGGCGTTGCACTGATGCCAGTGAATATGTTTGGGGATCGGCTCCTTCCATAAAGGATGCGGGCCGCAATCGCCGCTGAGCGCCCGTGCATGGTCGGCGCTGCCGCATAGCGGGCATGTCTCATAGGGAATGCGCATCAGGGAATTTTCAAGCATGCCTCATGAAGTAGCAGTAAGTTTTCACCATTCCCATATAAATATCGTTACCTGCCGCACGGTGATAGCTCGGTTTACTTTATGAACATACACCCATGAATCGGCGATATGCGAATTGACGCGCCGGTCTCCTTGCCTGTACTCTCGCCCTATGGCCAAAACCCGATCGCATTACGTCTGCCAGTCCTGCGGCGCATCGCACCTCAAATGGGGCGGTAAATGCGACGCTTGCGGCGAATGGAACTCGCTGGCCGAAGAAATCACCGAAGCTGCTCCGCCTAAAAGCATGGGCGGCAAAAAGGGCCGCGTCCTCGCTTTTGAGCCGCTGAGCGTCGAGCATGCCCCCCCGGCCCGCATGGCTACCGGGATCGGCGAGCTTGACCGGGTGCTCGGCGGTGGGCTGGTCGGCGGCTCGAGCGTACTGGTCGGCGGGGATCCGGGCATCGGTAAATCAACGCTGCTTTTGCAGGCTGCGGCCAAAGTCGCGGCTTCGGGTCTGCCCGCCGCCTATATCAGCGGCGAGGAATCGGCGGATCAAATCCGGCTGCGCGCCTCGCGCCTTGGGCTTTCGCAGGCGCCGCTGGGCATTGCCGCCGCCGCCAGTGTGCGCGATATTCTCGCCTCGCTGGAGGATTCTCCGCCCGCGCTGGTCATCGTTGATTCCGTGCAAACCATGTATGTTGACGCGCTCGATTCCGCGCCTGGCACTGTCGCACAGGTGCGCGCCGCCTCGCATGAGTTGATCCGTTTTGCCAAGAAGCGCGGCAGCGCGGTGATCCTTGTCGGGCATGTCACCAAGGACGGCCAGATTGCCGGGCCGCGGGTAATGGAGCATATGGTGGATTGCGTGCTCTATTTCGAGGGCGAGCGCAGCCAGATGTTTCGCATTCTCAGGGCGGTCAAGAACCGTTATGGGGCGACGGATGAAATCGGCGTCTTCGAGATGACCGGCAGCGGGCTGGCGGAAGTCGCCAATCCTTCCTCGCTGTTTCTGCCCGAGCGCGACAGGCCGGTGAGCGGCTCGGCGATTTTCGCGGGCCTGGAGGGCACGCGCCCGGTGCTGGTGGAGATTCAGGCGCTGGTGACGCCCAGCCCGATGGCGACGCCACGCCGGGCGGTGATCGGCTGGGACGCAGGGCGGCTGGCCATGTTGCTGGCCGTGCTGGAGGCCCGTGCCGGATTTCGCCTTTCGGATCAGGAAATCTACGTCAACGTGGCGGGCGGGTTGCGCCTGAGCGAACCGGCGGCGGATCTGGCCGTCATTGCCGCGCTGCTCTCGGCGGCGAAAGATTGCCCGCTTCCTGCCGGGGCGGTATTTTTCGGAGAGGTGAGCCTGTCCGGCGAAGTGCGCCCGACCGGTAGCCATGACGCCCGCCTGCGGGAAGCCGAAAAGCTCGGTTTCACCCGGGCTTACACGCCGACGCGCCATAAGGCCCGCCAGCCGGAGAAAACCGATTTATCGCTTGGCATCACGCCGGTGGCTCATGTAGAAGAAATGCTGACCTTAGCCGTATAAGTTTCTCTCATGGTAGACGCCCAACTTAATATCAATCTCCTTGACGGCATCGTGTTCGTCGTTTTGTTCCTGTCGTGTCTGCTGTCGCTGTTTCGCGGGTTCATCCGGGAGTTTCTGTCGCTGACCGCATGGGTCGGCGCGGCGCTGATCACCCTGCACGTCCTGCCCGACGTGGCGAAGGCCGCCATGCCGTATGTCAACAATAACGCCGGGGTGGCGCTTATTTTCGCCACGCTCGGGACGTATTTCACCGCTGTGGTCAGTATCTCCATCCTCGGGGCGATTATTCTGCGCTATACCAAGGACGGGGCCGATGTCGGCGTGGTGGACAATATCCTCGGCCTGCTGTTCGGCTTCGTCAAGGGCAGCATGATTATTATTCTCGGTTTTTCGCTTTATACCCAGATTGTCAGCGAAGAAGGCTACCCCGAATGGGTCAAAACGGCCTATACCCTGCCTGCGGTGAAAAAAGGCGCGGGCATGATGGCCGGGATGATGCCGGGTTATTTGCGCGATATTGCCCTGTTCGGCGCGAAAAAAGAGGACGGGGAAGGCGGCATTCCCGAAGTCGGCGAGCCGATTGCCGGGGAAGAGAACTCGGAAAGCACGGACGGACAGGAAAACAGCACCGGCAATGTTTTTGACCGCAAGGCGCTGGAGGATCTGCTCAACAGCACGGAACCGGATAAGGAATAATTCTTATTTTTCAGAGCAAAACAGGATATTTCTGCAATGCGCGCAAAAACAAAATAAAATTTTATTGAAAATAATTTCAATGAAGCGCCGGAGCGACGCTTCGCTCATCCGACACAAGCATCGCTCATGGTTCAAATAATCTGCAATCCGCTCAAAGGCCGCATCGTCTATGCGGTGTTTCATATCGCTCTCCCTGTTGTTTAACAGAGAATCGCATATTTTAACTTAAATGTAAACAGAGCCTAGAATTGAAGAAGACATTGAGTGATATGGAGAGAACAGTGTTACATGCGGATAAGCCGATTGAGAACAAGACCGAAGATCGTTTGGGGCGCACAGATTTTGCGGAGAATGTTGCGGAAGCAATTTCCCATTACAAGACGGGGCAGGATAGCCTTGTCATGGGGCTGTGTGGCGAATGGGGGTCTGGAAAAACCTCTGTGATCAACATGATTATTGAAAGTCTAAATGAGCAAGGTTCTGCACCTATAATCGTCAGATTTTGCCCGTGGTATTTTTCTGGACAAGATCAGTTGCTTCAACAGTTCTTCCTGCAACTTGCCTCAGAGATACGGAGTTCTTGTGCAATAGCGACAGGTGCCACGCAGGGCTTGGCACAGAAAGCTGGCGAGGTAGCGGACAAAATCATCAAGTTCTCGGCTATTATCCGTCCCATCAAACATATTACTCCTTTTGTGGGCGTGCCAAGTGGAGTTATTGACGGGATATTTAATAGCGTAGAGAAAACAGCAGGTAAAGTGAAAGGAATTGCGGATGCTGTAGGCGAACTAAACGTACAAGACTCTTTTGATCCTTATGACATGAAAAAGGAGATTGGTGCTGCTTTATCTGAGTTGGATCGTAAGGTTCTGATCATCATTGATGACATTGATCGCCTTACCAAAGAAGAAATAAGGCAGATATTCCAGTTGGTGAAGGCGTTGGCAGATTTCAAAAACACTATCTACCTACTGAGTTTTGACCAAAAAGAGGTATGTGCTGCACTTATGGAGCAAACCGATCATCCAGAGCGATACCTTGAAAAGATCGTGCAGATACCGTTTGAATTGCCAACGGTATCCCCAACGGTGATTTTTGAACACCTCACAAAATCCTTGGATAATGTCATTGTCGAAAGGGATTGGAACCAATCGCTACAAGAACATTGGGAGTGGCTATGCCATCATGGATTCAAATCCTATCTCACCAATCTACGTGAGGTGAACAGATTCTTGAATTTGTGCCAGTTTAATTATCGCTTGCTGAAAGGGGAATTGAATCTGGTGGATTTGTTTGTAATGACAGCCATCAACATTAAACAGCCCGATCTTTACCGCTTCATCAAGGAAAATAAATCTATTTTCTGTGGCTCAGAGGGTGCAGTAAGCGACAGAGCAAAAGAACGAGATCGGTCAGCGAGAGAACAATATCAGGCGTTTCGTGATCAGATTGTTGATATAGAAAAGGCAGAGCCGTTACTCACAAAGTTATTTCCGTATCTGCACAAGATACTTTCAGAGAATAGTTGGGGCAGTGGAGTGGATCAGCGAGAGTTGGAGAGGCTCCAGCGTATTGCTTCAAAGAAACATTTTGATCGTTTCTTCAGTCTCTCGGTTCCTGAAGGACAGGTTTCTGATCAAGTAGTTCATGCGCTCATTGCGCTACAGGATAAATCGGAACTTCTTTTAGAGGGAATGAAAGGGTATAACTATCAACAACAGAGAGAGCTGATTGATATATTTTATACTCATAAGGATGAGTTTACGGATGCTAATTTTGTCTCTGTTGCCGAAGCACTGATGCCGCTTGCTGAAAATGTTGACGAGAGTGATTATCCTGGCTTTTTCTCTTCGCCTCTTTCGGGTTATATTCGCCAATTTATCCGTGACCTATTTGCCTCTAATGACGCAACTGCGGATGAAAAATTGGATTATTATAACCAATTATTCAATAGCTCGAAAGCAGGGGCCAATAGCTCGAAAGCAGGGGCCAATAGCTCGAAAGCAGGGGCATACATGATGTCATCCCTATTGATGGACATTATGGAAATTGCTGGAGCGAGAGACGGTGAAGGAAATTTTAGGCGGGAGTTGTTAGAACAATCTCAATTCAAGGATAGATATGAGAAACTGGAAGAAAAGTTGGTTGCTAAGATTGAGCAACTAGCACAAGGAAATTCACTGCAACATCATCACAAAATGACAGCCATTTTATATGCGTGGCGGCGTATAAATCCAGATGCACCAAAAGATTTTGTCAACACACTGATTAGAACAAGGGAAGGGCTGATCGAGTTCATTACGGCGAGCTTAGGTTATTTTTATAGTGGTAGGAAAATACCAAAGATTCATTGGGAATATGTCACAGATTTTGTAACGGATACGGCGGCGTTTGTAGAAAGAGTCAGAGAAATAAAGAGAAATCAAGCGTTCGATTCGCTTCCTGAAAAATCCAGAGTTGCCATAGATGTATTATTAAGAAGCGCTGAGAACCCCAATCAAGATATATAAGCGGTAAATCAGAGGGTAATGGAGCTTCATGATCCGATGGGGCCGGGGATTAAAGAAGCGCTGAGAACCGCAATGCTTGAAAGTATTGCCGAGGTAAAAGCGGCGTATCATATCCCGCAAGTTGTGGCTTCGCCCAATCGCGGCATGATCATGGGATAACTAAAACAGGTTTGTATTCTCCCCGGACTTGGCCTATAGAGGCAACACGCATGCCTGCTACCGGGAGACGGCTC
>JAKFYP010000223.1 GCA_021730835.1 Alphaproteobacteria bacterium | reverse complement strand
TACGCTACCCAAACGCGAGGCGGCTACTTCGGTGGTCACCATGCCGCAACTGGGCGGGCAACGACAGGTCGCGCCCGGCAATCCGTTCGGCGATGCGCGCACCGAAGTGGCGCGGCGCTACGAGCAGTTGCTCTCCGGCTGGGTGCAGCGCAACCGGATTTACCCGCTGGAAGCCGACCAGCGGAAACTACAGGGCACGGTAGTGGTGCGTATCCGTATTGACCGGCAGGGCCGCCTGCTCAATTTACTGGTAGAGCGCCCGTCGCCGCATGAGATTCTCAATCAGGCGGCGCTGGAGACTGTCCGGCGCTCCAGCCCGCTTCCCGCGCCGCCGGTGGATTATCCGGGTGGTAGCCGTCTTGAGTTCCTGATTCCGATTATCTACGAGATTGCCGGATAGACCGGGTTTGCCAGCCAGCCTTGCGGCGTGCCCGCGTCTTGCGCTATTACCCGCCCGCCCTCAATGCGCAGCCTGCCGGAAGCGGCCAGCCTCAGGGACTGCGGGTAGATGCGGTGCTCCGCTTCCAGTACCCGCTCACGCAGGCGATCCGGCGTATCATCCGGGAAAACCGGTACGGTGGCCTGCATGATGATCGGCCCGGCATCCATCTCGGCGCTGACGAAATGCACCGTGCAGCCGGTGAATTTCACCCCCGCCTCAATCGCCCGCTCATGTGTATGCAAGCCCTTGAAGGCGGGTAGCAGGGAGGGGTGGATATTGAGCATGCGCCCCGCCCATTTTTCAACGAAGCCCGGGGTGAGCAGCCGCATGAACCCGGCAAGGCAGATCAGTTCAACACCGCTATTGACCAAAATTTCCTGCATGGCGGCGTCGAACGCCTCGCGGGTGGGAAAATCGCGGTGGCTGATGACCTGCGTGGGAATACCCGCCCGTTCTGCCCGCTGTAATCCGTAAGCATCGGCTTTGTTGGAAAGCACGAGGGCGATGGAAGCCGGGAAATCGGGTGCGACGGCGGCATCGAGCAGCGCCTGCAAATTGCTGCCGCTTCCCGAGATCAAAACAGCGGTAGCGACTTTAGGGGTCATGCGTAAACCACCACGTCGCGCCCTGTATCGTGTGCGATCAGCCGCCCGATCGGAAAGACGGTTTCCCCGGCGGCGGTAAACGACGCGCTGACGCGTCCGGCATCCGCTTCGGCGCAAACGACGATCATCCCGATGCCGCAGTTGAAAGTGCGCAACATCTCCGCCTCCCTGACCGGCCCCTGCGCCGCCAGCCAGCCGAATACCGGCGGGCGGGGCCATGCGCCGGTCTGAATTTCCGCGCCGACGCCTCCGGGCAGCACCCGGGGCAGATTCTCGGTCAGCCCGCCGCCGGTGATATGGGCCAGCGCCTTGATAGCCCCGGTTTCCCGCATCACAGACAGGCAGGGGCGCACATAAAGCCGCGTTGGTGTCAGCAGGGCTTCAGCCAGTGTCGCACAGGGTGAGGCGAAGGGTGGCCGCTCGCCCAGCCCGACGCCCATTCTGGCGACGATCTTGCGAATCAGGCTGAAGCCGTTGGAGTGGCAGCCATCCGAGGCCAGCCCTAATAATATGTCACCCGGGCCGATATTGCCGTGTGGCAGCAATGCGTCACGTTCAGCCGCGCCGACGGCGAACCCGGCCAGATCGTATTCTCCCGGCCCGTACATCCCCGGCATTTCCGCTGTCTCACCGCCGACCAGCGCGCAACCGGAACGCTCGCAGCCTTCGGCAATACCGGCAATGACTTCCGCCGCCTCATCAACTGCCAGCGCCCCGCAGGCGAAATAATCGAGAAAAAAAAGTGGTTCGGCTCCCTGCACGATCAGATCGTTGACGCACATGGCCACGAGGTCAATGCCGACATGGTAATGCAGGCCGGTTTCCTGCGCGAGCTTTAGTTTTGTGCCAACGCCGTCGGTGGAGGAGATGAGGATAGGATCGGTATAGCCCGCCGCCCTGAGATCGAATAGCGCGCCGAAGCCGCCGATGCCGCCCATGACGCCGGGGCGCGCCGTTTTCGCCGCCAGTGGCTTGATGCGCCCGACCAGCGCGTTGCCTGCGTCAATGCTGACACCGGCATCGGCATAGTTCAGCCCTGTACCGGGCGCTTGTGCTGAGGGAGAGTTTGGGGTTATAGTCATGCCCGCCTGTCATTCACTGCCCATTGCATATACCCTATGGAAATCATGAGTAAAGCAAAATACGGCTTTCGCGCCCATTCGTTTTCAGCGAAGGGCACGGTATTGAGGCAGTATGCGCCTCTGGTTTTGCTGATTGCTTTTTGCTGGTGTGGTGTATTTCCGGCTGTGGCGGAGGAAATTACCGGAGTCAATGCGAATACCAATGAATATCTGGTGGAGGTGCAGGCAACCGGCAGCGCCGCCAATGCCGAGGCGGCAAAGAGCAAGGCGCTGGCCGATGCCCGCTGGAGGGCATTTGTGATCTTGCTCGAGCGCATTGCGCCTGACGAAGCGGCGGATATTGCCAGGAAAGTGACCCGTGAGCAGGCGGCGACGCTGGTGAAATCCTCTCAGGTAAGAGATGAAAATTCCCGCGCCGAACAATATGCCGCGACCGTGGCTTACCTGTTCGATGAGATGAAGGTCGGCGTACTGCTGCTGGAAGCAACCGGTATCTCCAGCAGCGTGGAAAGCGACGCGCTGCTTATTTTGCCGGTATACGAGGACGGTGGGCATCTGATGCTGTGGGAGACTGAGAACGCATGGCGTAATACGCTCAACCGCGTGGCGCTGCATCAGGGGCAGGGCAAGCTGATCATGCCGTTTGGTGATCCGAAGGATACGCTGGCGATAGATCATCAGACCGTACTCTCGGGCCACAGGCAGACACTGGCCCGGCTGGCGACGCGCTACGGCACGAAGAATGTGGTAATCGCGCTGGCCCGCAACCTTCAGAAATCCGAAGCGGATCAGCCCCATCTCGAGGTCGTGCTGCGTCGCGCCGGAGCGAATAAGGAAGATGAAGAAATTTTCGATTATCCTGCCAGCGCCCGGATGCGTGGCTTGCCGCAACTGATGAAATTCGCTGCGGAGGATATTTCCGTGCGGTTGCTGCGGCGCACCGGCGAATTCAGTTTATTTTACGACGAAGAGGCAAGGCAGGTGCAGGCGCGGGTGATACGCGCCGAGTTTCACAACGGGCGGGAGTGGTCGCGTATCCGGCAATTACTGGAAAATCTCCCCAACGCCGATTACCTCGACCTCGGAGCGGTCGCGCCGGGCCACGCGCAGCTTACCCTGTTTTTCAAAGGCCCGGACGATGTGATCCGCGAGGCGATCCGGGTGCGCGGGCTTGATTTTAGCGAACGCGACGGCTATTGGGTCGTCGCCTTACCATAAGGATACCGTATGACACAAACTCTCCCTGCCAAACCGGATCGCCATTTACGCTTCTGGATTGTTTTTGCCGGAGCGATGCTGCTGTTTTTGTTTCTGATCCGGGCGATTCTGCTACCTTTCGTCGTCGGGATGCTGGCAGCTTATTTCCTTGACCCTGCTGCCGATTACCTTGAGCGGCGCGGCATGTCGCGCACCACCGCCACGGCCATTATCACCGGCGGCGCATTCACCCTGACGATCGTGTTGATCGCCCTGCTCGCGCCGCTGCTTTACCAGCAACTTGCGGCGCTGGTGAACGAGCTGCCGGGTTATGCCTCGCAACTGCGCCAGCACTACCTGCCGAAAATCCAGAGCCTGTTGCGCCATGTCGGCAACGGCGATTTAAGCAGCCTGAGTGGGCTTTCGGAAAGCGCCGCCGGGTATGTGACCGGGTTTATCGGCGGCGTGCTCAAATCGGGTGCGGCAGTGCTCAACCTTTTGTCATTACTGCTGATTACCCCTGTGGTAACATTCTACCTCCTGCGCGACTGGGATAAGATCACCCATCGCATCGAAACCATGCTGCCGCGCCAGCATGTGCCGGTCATCATGGAGCAGGTACGCGAGATTGACCGCACGCTGGCCGGATTCCTGCGCGGGCAGCTCAATGCGTGTTTCATGCTCGGCACATTCTACGCCCTTGCCCTGACCGTCGCCGGGTTGAAATTCGGCGCGCTGATCGGATTGCTGGCCGGGTTGCTGATTATCGTTCCGTATGCAGGTACGATCGTCAGCGGATTGCTGGCTGTCGGTGTGGCCTACATTCAGTTCGACGAATTATATCGCGTGGGAATTATCGCCGCGATTTTCATTGTCGGGCAAATGCTGGAAGGGTACGTTATCACGCCTAAAATGGTGGGTGGAAAGGTTGGATTGCATCCGGTCTGGCTGATTTTCGGCATGCTCTCTGGCGGCGCGTTGTTCGGTTTTGTCGGCGTCCTTCTGGCTGTGCCCGCAACGGCGGTGATTGGTGTGCTGGTGCGCTTTTCCCTCTCCCGGTATCTGCAAAGCGGCCTCTATTTCGAGGATAACGCTAAAAAATGACGCAAGCCGCGCTTCCCCTTTCATTCAGGCCGGATATGGATGAGGCGGATTTCACCGTCGCCTCCTGCAACCGTACCGCGCACGGCTGGATCATGCGCTGGCCGGACTGGCCCGGCCCGGTTTTTTGCCTGCATGGCCCGGCGGGTAGTGGCAAGACCCATCTGGCGCGTATCTGGCAGCGCCGCGCTCAGGCCATTGAACTGGACGCCACCTGCCCGCAGGAAGGCGCGCTGCCGGGGGAGGGGCAAGCCTACCTGCTTGATTTGCATTCCGACACCCTGCCACAGGAGCGGCCTTTTCTCCATTTGCTCAATGCCGTGCGCGAACAGCGGGGTTGGTTGCTGCTGACCTCGCCGGTTGCTCCGGCGCGCCTGCCTTTCAGCTTGCCGGATCTGCTCTCGCGGCTGGGCGCGCTCCCCACCGCCGGGATGGAGGATCCCGATGATGAAGCGCTGGCGGCAGTGTTGCAAAAACAGTTCTCCGACCGCCGACTGGCGGTTCCGGCTGAGGTTATCCCTTATCTGCTGCTACGTATGGAGCGCTCCTACAGGGTAGCCGGACAGCTTGCCGAAGCGCTTGATCGCCTCTCTCTGGCGCGAAAAAGGCCGGTAACCTTGTCATTGGTCAGGGAAATCTTGACCGGAGCCGACAACATACGTTAAAAAACAAATATATCTATACAAGGATGTGACAATTTGGCTTTTCCGACGCAAACCAATCCTCAGGCCGGACGGCTGGCGAAAGTCAGCGTATTAATCGCCGATGCGGATAACCGTATCGCGGCGCTGCTGCGTCGTGTGTTGCTGAGCCTCGGTTTCGGAACAATCCATATGGCCCGTGACGGCTCGGAGGCAATCCGTATTTTGCACAGCCAGCAGGTTGATCTGCTGATTACGGATTGGGAAATGGAGCCGATGAACGGAATCAGCCTGCTTAATTATGTGCGTGGCGCAGCGGATTCGCCCAACCCACGCCTGCCGATTATCATGCTGACCGGCAAAGCCCAGAAAACCCATGTGGAAACCGCTCGCGACGCCGGGATGACCGAATTCGTTGTCAAACCGTTCTCTGTACGCACGCTGTGCGACCGGATTATCCTTGTAGTTGAGCATCCGCGCAGCTTCATTCTCTCGAAAAACTATGTCGGGCCGGATCGTCGCCGCCGCCGGGAAATGCCTGTGCACGGCAAGGAGCACCGCGCCGATACGACCGATCAGGAACTGGTGATCGCCGAGAACAGTGACAGCCGGGTATTGCGCATCAATGATGAGGATGTCACGATCGCCAATCCCGAATTCGTTCTGGCCGAAAAAATCGGCGATGATGTGGCGATTACCGATATTTTCAGCAAGGAGAACATCCGAAAGGCGCAGCAGATCATCAACAGCTCGCAGGGTGAGTTCCTCGGCTGGGTCACCGAGGATGTCACCTCGATCGAGCGGGCTTACCGGAAAATCGAACGCGAAAGCCACGACGCATCCGATGTCCGTCAGGTCTACGATATCGCTCTTATTATGAAATCACAGGCGGGCACGTTCGGCTTCGATCTGGCCTCCAGCGTCGCCGACTCGCTGATGTTCCTGCTTGAAAACTGCGAGCATGTGGACGGCTCACGCCTGAAAGTCATTCGTAAGCATATTGACGTGCTCTACGTGATTTTTCACCGTAATATTCAGGGAATGGGTGGCAAGATCGGTAAAGACCTGATGGATAACCTCTCTCTGCTCACCCGTAAATACCGATAAGGAAATCATGACGATGGAACTTTCCCCCTCCCTTCTCTGGCTGATTGCAGGCATGGTACTGATCGGGCTGGAAGTTTTCGGCGTGCCGGGCATCGGCTTGCTATTCGCCGGAATCGCCGCGCTCATCACCGGAGTACTGGTTGAAAGCGGTCTGATGGCGTCGGATAATTACACCATGCAATTCGCCTGTTTCTTCGTGCTGACCGGTATCAGCGCCCTCCTGCTTTGGAAGCCGATGCAGCGCTGGCGCACCGCTCCCGCCGCCGCCGGGGATTATAACAACATGGTTGGCGACAAGGTTGTTGTCATCGGCGACCTCGCCAGAGGCAAGACCGGCAAAGCCAGATGGTCGGGCACGACCATGCAGGCCCGGCTTATCCCTGATGCCGTCGTCGATATTCTTCCCGACGGGGCGGATGCCGAGATCGTTGCGGTCGATGGCAATATGCTGATTTTAAAACCTATTGTTCATTAAAGGATGTTTTTTATGGATTTCGGAACCGCATTGTTTTTTGCCCTTGGCTTCATTATTTTCGCCGCGCTGTGGAAAGGCATCAAGATTGTGCCGCAGCAGCAGGCGTGGATCGTCGAAAAACTCGGGCGGTTCGACCGCAAGCTTGAGCCGGGTATGCGGTTTCTTATTCCTTTCGTCGAGGCGGTTGCCTATCGTCACTCGCTCAAGGAATATGCCTACGACGTGCAGGAGCAAACCGCCATTACCCGTGATAACGTGACGCTGGTGATGGATGGCGTTATTTATTTGCGCATTATTGACCCGGTGCAGGCTTCCTACGGCGTATCCGATCCGGTATACGCCGTCACCCAGCTTGCTCAGACGACCATGCGTTCGGAAATCGGCAAGCTGGCGCTGGACGAATCCTTCGAGGAGCGTGAACGCCTCAACGCCAATATCGTCAACGCCATTAACGAGGCGGCGCAAACCTGGGGGATCCAGTGCATGCGCTACGAGATCAAGGACATTAGCCCGCCCGCTACCGTCCTCAAAGCGATGGAATTGCAGGTTGCCGCTGAGCGCCAGAAACGCGCTCATATTCTGGAGTCCGAGGCATCACGCCAGTCGCGCATTAACATTGCCGAGGGGGAAAAGCAGGAAGTTGTGCTCCAGTCGGAAGGCTCAATGACCGATCAGATCAACCGCGCCCGGGGGGAGGCTGAAGCCATTCTCGCCGTTGCGGAAGCATCCGCCAAAGGCATAGAACTCATCGCCGCCGCCATTCGCCAGCAGGGAGGCGAGGACGCTGTAGCCCTGAAAATCGCCGAGAAATACGTCGAGGCGTTCGGCAAGCTGGCCCAGAAAGGCACAACCGTATTGCTTCCCGCCAATGCCTCGGATGCCGGGGGCATGGTAGCGCAGGCGCTGGCCGTGTTCGACACTATCCGCCGTCCGAAGGGAACGGTGTAGGTTTATAAACTTTACCCGCACTGCGCATATATCCGGCATGCTTCAGTGAATGCCTTGAAGATCGCTGTATCCGCCGGAGTGACGTGATACTCGGGATGCCACTGCACGCCGAGGCAAAAGGGGTGTTCGGGGTATTCGATCCCCTCAATCACGCCGTCAGGGGAAACCGCGTTCACGACGACTCCTTTCCCAGGTTTTTCGACCGCCTGATGATGCGCGGAATTCACTTCAATCTCCGATTTTTCGAGGATTTTATGCAACAATGTTCGATTTTCGACACGAACCGTATGCCCCGGTTCATGGCGCGGATTAGGTTGCTCATGGGCGATGTCGGTAGCCACGGCATCGGGGATATGCTGGATCAGCGTGCCGCCCAGCACGACGTTGAGCAACTGCTCGCCGCCGCAAATACCGAGGATCGGCATATTCCGCCGGATTGCGCCCTCGGTTAGCGCCCACTCGAATGCCGTGCGGTTTTCCTTGATCGTCACGGTTTCATGCACGCCGGTCGCGCCGTACATAGCGGGCGGCACGTCAAAATTGCCGCCGGTGATGACGATGCCATGCAGCAGGTCAAGGTAATGCGCGGCCATTTCGGCCAGCGGCGGCAAGGCCAGCGGCATGGCGTTATGGGCCGATACCGAGGTGAAATAGTTTTCGCGCAGGGCGCACCACGGCATTTTCGAGTAGCCACCGCTGGCTTCATAATCAAGTGAAAAACCGATCACCGGCTGCATGCGCCATCCTTTCCAAGCAAAACAAGATACGTTATATTGCCACGATTGCCGAGGTACGGCAATTGACGTTTTTTTAAACCCTCTGTGTGAGGGTAGGGGTCAGCACGTAGCAAACGGTTCAAAGACGGCATGTCACTTTCTTCACTTTTCGGTTTCCTCTTAGGGCTTGTCCTGTTCTTAGGCTCGATTGCCATGAGTACGGATCAATACGGTACGTTCGTGGACTGGCCCAGTCTTCTGATGGTACTGGGGGGCACGGTTGCCTCAGCCTTCATGAGTTACCAGTCGCGCTATGTTATTTTAGCGTTCAAAACCATCGGCTGGATGTTCAGAAAACCCAAATCCACCCGGGAGGGGCTGAATACCGAAATCATGCGCCTGATCAAATGGGCGTATCTGGTTCAGCAAAAGGGCTTGCCCGCGCTGGAGAACGAGATCAAAAGCTTGCAAAACGACGATGGGTTGCTCGATTATTGCCTCACCGTAGTCATGACCGCGCATAAGCCTGAGGATTTGCGCGCCATGATGGAAACGGCGGTGGAATCCGAGTTTGAGCGCAGAACGGTTCCGGTGCAGGTGTTGCGCATGATGGCCAGTACCTCGCCCGCTTTCGGGATGATCGGAACGCTGGTCGGCCTCGTGGTGATGCTCCAGAATTTCGGCGCGGATATGAGCGCCATCGGCTCCGGCCTTTCTCTGGCGCTGATTACCACGCTTTACGGGATCGTATTCGCCCGGCTGTTTTATCTTCCGGCGGCGAACAAGCTCCAGCAAAAGGAAGAAATCCAGCGGTTTCGTAATTATCTCGTGGCGGAAGGGCTGCTGATGCTGGCCGAAAAACGCGGGCCGCGTTTCATGCAGGATCGCCTCAACAGCTTCCTCGATCCCTCGATTCATTTCAATATCGACAAGCAAATGGGCAAATAAGCCCGCCGAGGCGTTATGTCTTTCAAGAAAAAACCCCCGCCGCCGCCCGAAGACGAAGAATGGATGGGCACGTTCTGCGACGTGGTGTGCCTGCTTTTATGCTTTTTCGTGCTCCTCATCACCGTTGCCGAGCCGAGCCAGTCCGATGTGGAAAAGCTTGATGGCATGTTCGAGTCGTTCTCGGATCAACCGGCTGAGCAGTCGTTTACCGATCTCTTTGAGCAGATGCAGGAAATGGTGGCTGAGATGTCCTCGCAGGCAGGTATGGAAGATTCCATGTCGGTTGAGGAAACCGACAAAGGCATTATGCTGGAGCTGGCTTCCAGTTCGTTTTTTCTCTCAGGCTCCGCGACGTTCAAGCCGGAGGCTATCCCGATGCTGGAGGAGATGGGTACGATCCTCAGCCAGTTCGATGCCGAGGATTATATTGTTGAGGTGGAGGGTCATACCGACGATGCGCCGATCAAGAGCGTGCGCTTTCCCTCCAACTGGGAGCTGTCGGCGGGCAGGGCGTCAAGCGTGGTACGCTTTCTGGTGGACAAGGGGCAGGAGAAGGAAAAAATGCGCGTCGCCGGGCTGGCTGACGCCGAGCCGAAAGTGCCTAATCTCGATCAGATGGGCAATCCGATTGAAGAGAATCGGGAGTTGAACCGCCGGGTTGTGGTACGCATCGAGCGGCGCGATTAAGCCTGCCGGAACTCACCGCTGATGTGTATTTATCCCTCGGTTTCATCAACGGGTTTGCGGCGCGGGCGATGAATGCGCCTTGCCGGAAAACGCAGATATGTCCGGCAGATATTGTTACTGGACACCTGAATGTCAATCACACCCTGATGACGCATAACCAGCATGCGCGCCAGCGCCAGATTGATCCCTTCGGTACGCAGCACAAGATCCGTCGCCCGCTTGTCCTCCGACACCTGCCTGACAATATCCGGGTTACTGGTTTCCGTATCCAGCAGGTTATATTTCATCATAAAGACGTATTCCTCATCGCCATGCGCGGTCTTCTCAGTCAGCGCTTCCACCACGATCGTGCTGCCCGGGGAAAGCTGCATTCCCGCAGTCGTGAACAGACTGATCAATATCAGCAGAAAACGGTCTTCGTCGATGAGTAGCTTGGGCAGCTTTTCATCCAGCCTCAGTTTGAACTCGATATGCCGATGATGGGGTATATCCTGAAATTTGCGGATAGCGCGATGTATCACCTGCGATACGTTGACCGGCGACTCATGAAGCAACAGGCTGTCCTGCTCAAGTCTGGATACGGTACGGATATCCGCGATCATGCGTTGTAGCTCTACGCTGTGTTTATTGATTTCATGCGCCGGACGCAGCCAGGGATCTTTTTTCTCATGCGGCAGGTTGCGTAATTGTTCGATCTGTCCCTGTATCTGGGAGAGATGCTTGCCAAGCTCGGTGGCGATCATATCGAGGAATCGTGTGCGCGAGAGATTCATGATTTGCGCGGTTTCCCTTACGCGTCCGAGATAATGGTTTTTGATTAATAATTCCTCTTCGATCTGATGGCGCTCCCTGAAATACTGCCCAATTTTCTTGATTTCACCCGCCAGCTTGCCTATTTCCTCCGGCCCAGGCTGATCCTGCCATTGCGGAGGTTTTCCACGGGTAATCATGGCGGTATACTCGCTGAGTGTCTCTATTGGTCTGAGGACGCGTATCCGCACGATCCAAAGCAACAGCAACAGGAAGATCGCCATGCCTGCCGCTTGTGCCAGCCGTGGAATCAAAAGGCCGGATAATTTCCGCTCATCAATTCCCTCGGATGATCCTATATAGGTGAGGTAAGGATAGACGGAAGAAGCTTTATAATAAAGATAGGGTTGTTTGTTATTGGTTATGATGGGTCTGGAAATCAGGCGGGCCGGGTCATCCGAAAAATCGATATCACTGAGTCGGTCCGCCGAGAGGATGCCGCCGGAAACGGGAGCGTTCTCATCCGCAGTTTCCGTCAGAGGAATCATCGTGGTGCTCAGCACCATAAAATGTACATGCTGGTCATGCAGTTGCCGTCGTATTTCCCGGGTCAGCTCATGAACGTTTAAAGTGATAATCAGGGTTCCGATAAATTCTCCGTCAAGATTGGTCAGGCCCAGCGCCATGGGAAGAACGCGCTTCTGGGTGATGCGCCCGATAACGGGACGCCCCATTTGCGGTTTCCACGGCTCCGCCAGCGCTTTCTTGATGTAATCCCGATCCGAAACATCGACGTATTTCTTCAGCACGCCCTTATTGCTGGCAATAATCGCGAATTGCCCCGGCGTTGCCCAGGAAATCAGCATATTTCCCTTGGCCGGATTATCGAAAGCATTGAGCAATCTGGCGATTTCATCGGTATTCCGTACGCCGGTGCGGCTAATTTGACGGCCCAGCGATTCAAGAAGATACCCGGCATTCTCCATCTCCACGGCCAGCGCCCGGTCGATCCGATCAGCTTCGCGTTTCAGATATTCCGTGGTGCGAATGGCGTTATCGGCAAATGTTGCCCATGTAATCCAAGCGCTTAATGTCAAAGTCGCCAGTAGTACCGCAAGGGCAAGCAGCGTGAAATCCCGCGACAGTGAGTAGTAGTGTTTTTTGCTGGTCATCGTAATCGCATGCCAAACCCGGACACATCAGCCTACAGCAAGCGGAAGCATGAATCAAATTTCCATTATTGCGTCGGGTGAGATTACGGGAAATCGGACTGGATTTTGTTCATCCGGCAACGTTTCGCTTTAATTTGCCGTCTGCATTTTTCAAATAGACACCGGTAAGGAAAATAGTTAATATAAAGTATAGATTTTGATGAAAATGCTTACTAACCGGAAAAGGCGAAAGGCGATGAACGCAGTCATGGAAGAAACGGAGCGGCAAAATCTTGGGCAGGTACTAACCGGGCTTCTGGAACAGAAGGGTCTGGATGTGGAGGAATTTGAGCGTAGAGTGGTGGAATGCATGCAAACCAGTAATTTTGGGCGGCCAAAGGATAAGCTGATAGGATCCCCGCCCAGGCATGGTGATGATATGGTCGATGAGGTGCTGTTTGAGGCGCTGGAAAGAGACTATGAGAAACACGGACACGGCTTTGTGTCGCAACTCAGGAGAAACGAACTGAGATTAACGGATCGGGACACCCTGATGCACATAAATGCCGCGTTCAAACTAATGAATGCATCTTTGTCCCGGGATGAAAAGCGGTTGCTGAACAATGCCTTCGATGCACAAACCGCTACGCATGTTTCCTTATATGCGGATGACGAACAGAAGGCGCATGGCTTAAAGCAGGGGGAACAACGTAGGCGCACGCATGTTGCCATGCTGGCAACGGGAGATGGCGAGAGCGGGCCATATTCCCATTTCCGCTGATCCTCTCTCGCGTAGGCGAAGCAGACGGGTGGGCGCGCATGCACAAGGTTGCACTGGATATTCTCCTGATGAACGTGTATACGTTTCTCCGATTGTAAAGGCGATATCTGAGCAAATACTTAATATGACGCCAACGGTAAAGAAAAAAAAGGTATCCGGACAGGCATGGAGTCCGGCGAGCTGGCGGGCGCTGCCGATTCGCCAGCAGCCGGATTACCTTGATGAAAAAGGATTAAGGGCGGTTGAGGATAAGCTCAAAAGCGTGCCGCCGCTGACCTCGCCGAGTGAGGCAAACCGGCTGAAGCGCCAACTGGCCGAGGTGGCGGCGGGCCGGGCGTTCCTGCTGCAAGGTGGCGATTGCGCCGAGAGTTTCGCCGAATACAATGAGGCGAATTTGCGCGCCTTCGCCCGGGTGATGCTGCAAATGACCATGGCGCTGATGTATGGTGCGGGCAAGCCGGTGGTCAAGGTCGGGCGGATTGCCGGGCAGTTCGCCAAGCCGCGCTCGGACGGCACGGAGAAAATCGGCGGCGTGGAATTGCCGAGTTACCGGGGCGATATGGTCAACGCGATGGAGTTCGAGAAAGGCCCAAGGCAGGCCGATCCTGAGCGCCTGCTGCAAAGCTATTACCAGTCCGGAGCAACGCTGAATTTTCTGCGCGCCCTGTTTTCCGGCAGTTTCGCCTCGGTTGATACCATCACCCGCTGGAACACCGATTTTATCGAACATTCGAGCCAGAGCAAACGGTTTCAATCGGTAGTTGAGCGTATCGGCGAATGCGTTTCTTTCGTCAGGGCGTGCGGCCTGACGCCCGATACCGTGCGCCAGCTTTCGGAAGCCGATGTGTTCACTTCGCATGAGGGGTTGCTGCTGCCCTACGAGGAGGCGCTGACCCGCCAAAACGACGATGACGGGAAATATTACGCCTGCTCGGCCCATATGCTGTGGATCGGTGAGCGCACCCGCAACCTTGAGGAAGCGCATGTCGAATATATGCGCGGCATCGCCAACCCGATCGGCTGCAAGGTCGGCCCCTCGATGAGTCCCGATGAACTATTGCGGTTATTCGATGCGCTCAACCCGGATAACGAGGCGGGCAGGCTGGTGTTCATCGCCCGTATGGGGGTTGGCAAGATCGGCGATGCGCTGCCCGGGCTGGTGCGCAAACTCAAAGAAGAGGGCCGCCGGATTATCTGGTCGTGCGATCCCATGCACGGCAACACCATCAAATCGCCCAACGGCTACAAAACCCGTAAATTTACCGATATTCTCTCCGAGGTGCGGTCGTTCTTCGCCATCCACAAGGCGGAGGGAACCTATGCGGGCGGCGTGCATTTCGAGATGACCGGGCAGGATGTTACCGAATGCCTCGGCGGGGCGCAGGCCATCTCCGAGGTGGATCTGGGCAGCCGCTACCATACGCATTGCGACCCGCGCCTGAATGCCTCGCAAAGCCTTGAGCTGGCCTTTCTCATCGCCGAGGAATTGCGGCGCAATTAGAGGTGAGAGCGATCATCCCCCAAGCCTGTTCATCAGCCAGGCGACGAAAACAATTTGCGGCAGGGTGATGAGCGGTAAAAACAGGGCGATTTTCCACGAACGCGTGCCCTCTCTCAGCGCCATGATTTCGGTGTAATCCGTAGAGACGCCCGCCATCAGAAAGGCAAACGCATTGCCCGGCGCATGGGCGCGGTTGAGGATATCGGCGGCAATCGGGGTTGAGCCTTCCGAGCAGATTTCCATCATGGTTGCCGCCAGTAGGGTCAGGCCAAGACCGCCCAGCGTCGGGCCGAACGCGGCGGCGAAATCCTCGGGCGAGACGAAGGCTCGCAACAGCGAAGCCAGCACGACGCCAAGGAGAATCCAGCGCAGGATCATGCGCGATTCCTTCATGCCCCCGCAGAGGGCCGAAAACAAAAATGACGGTGAAATACGGAAATGGCGCAGCGCATGCCCCAATTCCCGGCGCAGGGAGAAATCACCGCCTGCTTCCATGCGGTGGGGATTGGCGGGCAGAATGCCCCGCGCCGCCAGCATATCGAATGCCAGCCCGGAGATAATGGCGATACCGGCGGATATGGCAATCAGCAGCAGCGTCCACTGCCAGCCGGTCAGTGAAATGAGAATAATGGTCAGCGACAGGGAGTTCCACGGGCTGGCGATCAGAAACGCCATCACCTGCCCGATACTCGCCCCGCGCTCATAGAGCTTCATGCCGACCAGCAAAATGCCGTGGCTGCATAAATCGAGCAACGTTCCGGCCAGCGTCGCCCGCAGGATGCCGCTGATCGTCCCGCCACGCCCCAGCAGGGAGAGTACGAATTCCCGAGGCACATGGCTGAGCAGCCCGACGAACAGGATCCCCAGCGCCAGCCCCCACCACATGCGGTTCATCAGATGATAGGACGAATCGGCGTACAGGGTAAGCGGACCAGGCAGGGAAACGGCGAAAACATGCAGCAGGTAACCGGCGGCCACCAGCCCGCCCGAACCCCAAAGCAGCCAGTCGAAACGGCGCTTTTTCGTATTATGGCAGGGCTGGACGTGGCAGGAATCGTTCATGAAACATCGCCGATACCCCCTTTATATAGGCCACCGGCCCAAGGGTTGCAAGGCATGCGATATATAAAGAATCCAAAAGGCGATGCTTATCCGTTGCGACCTGTACCCTTGTTTATTGGAGACTCCGTTTTGGGCCAGAAGCTGGCTGCGGAGGTACGGGTGCGGGGCTAACCGGATGCTCCCGGCTGATCTCCTCCATTGCCGCTGGCACAGGACTTGCGCCTTCGACCGCCGGACAGGCTTCGGATAATCT
>JAKFYP010000032.1 GCA_021730835.1 Alphaproteobacteria bacterium | reverse complement strand
TCTCACTCAGGGAGAGATCGTTTCAACCCGCGAGCGCAACCCCAATAACACCAAGCGCTTTGCGGCGCGTGAAGGTGACCTGACTGACGGCATGCCAATGGTCGTACTGATCAATAACGGCTCGGCGTCGGCATCGGAAATCGTCGCCGGGGCGCTGAAGGATCACAAGCGCGCCATTATCATGGGTACGCAATCCTTCGGCAAAGGCTCGGTGCAAACCGTTATACCACTGAAGGATCATGGGGCGATGCGGCTGACTACTTCGCGTTACTATACCCCATCGGGCATTTCTATACAGGCCAAAGGCATCACACCCGACATTGTTGTCGAACCGGCTACCATCAAACCGATTGAAACCGGCGGCATGCGGCTGGAGGCCGATTTGCGCGGCGCACTCGATAGCAGCGACAATACCAAAACCGAGAAAGCGGAAGAGCCGAAAGCCGCACCGCTGAAAAAAGGCGATGACAAAAACAAAGATAAAGACAAAAAAGATAAAGAAGAAGATGAGTCGATGCGCGGCCTCAAAAGCGATGAAGACTTCCAGCTTGCCCGGGCGCTTGACCTGTTGCGCGGTCTGGCGATCTATGAAACCGTAGCGCACTGAGGCGCGGACGTCATGGCCAGAACCCTGAAACTTCCGGCACTAGGTCAGGTCACACCGGGCTGGCTGGCAGTGGCGGGGTTGACAGTGATTCTGCTGCTGGTTTCGATCCCGATGGCACTGACACTATTTTCCGGTTCGGCGTCGAATGCCGATAAAGCACTGGCGAGCGGGCAATATGCGCGTATTCATGTAAAAGACGGTAAGACGGACGGCAACCTGATCCCACCGCCGGAAGGATCAGTTCCGCAGCCGGAAACCGCTCCCGAAGCGCAAACGCCTCCGGACGTTATGCCCGAGACACAAACACCTCCTGCACAACAGGAAGGGGAGAAAGCCGCCGAACCCGTTACGCCTGAATCCGAACCTGCGGTTGAAGTCGAAGCGGTAGGGGCACTTTCCGATGAAGAAGCCGCCGCTGAGGCCGAGGCTGCCGCCGAAGCCGCTGCCGAAGCGCAAGCCGCCGCCCGGCAGGCGGAAGCGGCAAAAAAAAACACTGAAAATACGGGGTCGGCACAAGAAGCCATCGCTCCTATAGCGAAACGGGCGGTTGCCGTGCCGCTGAAGCAGGGGCCGATCCCTGCGCCGGTCAAAGAGGACGAGACT
The DNA here is from genome assembly GCA_021730835.1 of Alphaproteobacteria bacterium. Classification (GTDB taxonomy): domain Bacteria; phylum Pseudomonadota; class Alphaproteobacteria; order Rickettsiales; family UBA998; genus JAKFYP01. The sequence goes on along the minus strand of JAKFYP010000032.1, from coordinate 14,365 downwards.
CCGCCCGAGCAATGGGATTACTACGGTAAACCGGCCTCGGTTGCCGAAGATGCGCCTGTCATCGCGATCATCATTACCGGGCTTGGGCTGGATAAGCAACTGACGACAAAAGCTGAGGCGCTGTCGGAATATATCACCCTGAGCTACTCCCCCTATGCGCCGGGGCTGAAACAGAAAATCGCGCAGGGGCGCAGGATGGGCCATGAAATCTGGCTTGATTTTCCGATGGAGCCGGAAGATTACCCCGCCAGCGATCCCGGCCCGCTGGCCATGCTTAAAAACCTGTCCGACGGAGAAAACAAGGAGCGCCTTGACAAACTGCTTGCCTCTACGGATGGCATTGTCGGGCTGGTTGCCCCGGAGCGCGAGGTTTTTATCGCCAGTTCCGGCATGAAGGAAATCGGCAAAACGCTCGGGAATAAAGGCATCCTGCTGATGCTACGCTCCCGTGGGTTCGGGGATTTTCCCGCTCCCAAACACACATTGGTGATCAACCGGCAATACGATCCGGCAACCGCCGGGTCTGCCCAGCCACTACCGGAAATGCTCGCTGAGCTGGAAGCCGTCGCGCAAAATTACGGAAGGGCCGTCGGGATTATCAACAATTCACCGGCGACCTATGACGCGCTTTCCAAATGGGCGGCAAAACTTGACGGCAAAAAAGTAGCCCTGCAACCAGCCTCTGTCGTGATGCGCCGCCAGCGCGCCGCTCCCGCTCCGGCCGCACCGCACATTATCAAGGCAGATGAAAGTAAAATGCCGGGTGGCGGGGCGCATAAACCCGAAGCCGCCGCAAGTAAGCATTAGGCATGGGGCCAGACAATCTCCCCGCTGGCGAAACCCATCAGCAGCAAAGCGGAGAGCTTGGCCCGCTCCGCCAGTGAATCCAGCAGTGCATATTCCCGATCACAATGGATATGTGCCCCACGCACCCCAAGCGTGTCAATATTGGGCAGGCCGTGCGCCGCGAGGTTATTGCCATCGCAGCATCCGCCGGTCGCCTGCCAGGATATGGCGGTTCCGATAGCCGCGCCGCAACACTCAATCGCTGCCTGCAAGCGGCGGATACCTTCGCTGATCTCTTTGGGCGGACGGGTAAACCCGCCATGTAGTTCGTAGGAAATATCGGAAATCAACGCCCCGTCGCCGATCGCTTCGAGACAGGGGTTTTTTCCCTGATTGAGTGTCTCAACGATGCGTGCCAGTTCCATCGCCAGCCATGCCTGATCGTCCCGAGACGGCATCCGCACGTTAAAGCGCAATATAGCCAGATCGGGCACGACATTGACCGCCCCTCCCCCTTCGATCTTGCCGGGATTGATCGTCACCCCCTCGCGCTGGCCGTTAAGCGCGCCAATCGCCAGCGTCGCAGCGGCAAGGCCCGCAATGGCGTTGCGGCCGAGATGATGCTCCCGCCCGGCATGCGCCGCTCTTCCCCGCGCCACCAGCGTGAAATTACCACTGCCTTTGCGCGACGAAACCAACGTACCATCGGGCAGGGACGGCTCATAGACCAGCCCGAGATGACACCGCTTCGCCGCCTCCGCCAGCAGGGGGGCAGAACCGATGGAGCCGATTTCCTCGTCCGGATTGATCAGGATTTCCCAACCGACACGCTCTGCCCACGGGCTGGCCTCCAGCACTTCGAGCGCCTTGAGCATAACCACCAGCCCGCCCTTGAGATCAGCCGCGCCGGGGCCGTTAAGCCGCATATTCTCACCCCATTCATTACCCAACGGGTTGCCGTCGGCATTGAGGTAGCGCGGCATCTGGAACGGGTGATCCCTGCCAAACACCGTATCCATATGCCCGCCGAGGAAAATTTGCAGCTTCGCCTCGGGGCGCTTGCGGATACGCAACGCCTGCCCAAGCGCAATTTCCTCGATCTCTCCCCTCGCATTGACTGAGGCCATCGGCGGCAAATCGAGCCGCTCGGATTGCCCGCCCAGCCAGTGAAACCGCTCATCGAGCGCTTCGATCATCCGCGCCAGCCCTTCGGTGTGGTAGCTGCCCGAGTTGATTGCCGACCAGTCAAACGTCAACTGGATCATTTCGCGTTCCTGCTCGCGGATACGGGAAAGATAGGGGAGGTAGGTTTCAGTCTGCATCGCGCCACCCGTCAAAATAGTTTTTCCGCAAACTGTCAGGGGATCAGCCGGTGAGACACAAGACCGGCGCGTTACTTCTTGCGGAAGGCTTCGAGTGAAATAACATCGGCTCCCGCGCCACCCTTGTCCGGAGCGCCGTTATCGGCTCTGGGGTGCGCGTCATCAAACGAGGTATCCGGCGGCAGGCTGCCATCGTCATCCGTCGCGGCGTGAAATTGCAATCCGAATTTGATGCTCGGATCGGCAAACGCCGTCATCGCCGCAAACGGAATATCCAGTCGTTCGGGGATATTGGCGAAACTCAGCATCACCGAGAATCCGTCACGCCCGACTTTCAGATCCCAGAACTGGTGTTGCAGCACCACCGTCATCTCACGCGGATAGCGCTCGCGCATCTGCGGGGAAATACGCACCGCCGGATGCGTCGTATCGAAAGAAATATAGCAATGATGCTCACCCGGCAGCCCCTCACCGGCCACCTGCTCAAGCACCCGGCGCACCACACCCCGCATCGCCGCGTCAATATAGGCGGAATAGTCAATGGTCTTCGTAGGCTTGCCGTCTTGCTTCATATATCATCCGCAATTAGGGTTATGGGGGGCTTCTGTTGCCCGGCGCCCCCCGGGCCGCGTTGCGCTAAGCGCTGCTATACCGCCAATTAGGCAGCAACAGCAACGGCGGCGACATGATTGTCGTTAGCCGCAACGAGTGCTTCGTTATCGTTAGCACTTGTGATTTTGATCCGGTAACGTCGGAATCATCCCGGGCGAAAACCCATCCTTTACCACGTCCGTCGATGCTGAGTCGCCCCCACCGAAATTCACCTGTAGCAATCGCCTAGCGTGCCGTTTCCTGTGAACTTGGGTGGAGGCGCCGGGTTCTGCCCCCGGGTCCGATCCGCTTATTCCAATACGTCGTTTATCGCCATAGCCGCAAAGCGGCAGTACTAATATAGCGGGTTTACGCGGGTTTGTGAAGGGGGGGACGGCCAATTATTTTCTTCAACGCAAGGGATAGCGCCTCCACCTCTCCCTCTCCGTGCAACGCCGAGAAGGAAAAGCGCAGGCGGGAAGTCCCCTCCGGTACGGTCGGGGGACGGATGGCTGCCACCAGATACCCGGCCTCCTCAAGAGCGGCGGCGGCTTCCAGCGTGCGCGCCGCATCGCCAAGAATTACCGGCACGATCGGACTTTGCGGCTCTTTTAGCCCCGCTTTGCGGGCAAACAGCCGGGCCAGCGCCAGCGGACGCTCCCGCAATGCTGCATCGCCTTGCAATATCCGCAGCGCCGCCAGCGCCGCTGCCAGCACCGGGGGCGGCAGGGCGGTCGAATATATCAGGGGCCGCGCCGCCGTATGCAGATATGCCATCAGTGTGGCGGAACCGGCGATATACCCGCCGTAAGCCCCCAGCCCCTTGGAGAGCGTGCCGATATGGATCACCGGGCACGGCAGGGCATCCGGCTCCACGATCCCCAGCCCGTGCGCGTCGTCGCATACCAGCCAGCTATCATGCTCCGCCGCCAGCGCCGCGATTTCCGGCAGAGGGGCGCAATCACCGTCCATGCTGAAGACGCTTTCCGTGACGATCAGGCAATAGCGATATTGCGCCCGCTTCGCCAGCAACCGCCTCAGATCGGCCATATCGTTATGCCTAAACCGCGTAAATCGCGCTCCCGAGAGCCGCGCCGCATCGAGCAGGCTGGCATGGGAAAGCCGGTCGGACAATATCAGGTCACCCGGCCCGGCCAGCGTGGCTATCGCGGCAAGATTGGCCAGATACCCGCTGCCGAGCACGCACGTTCCCTGCGTCCTCTTCTCTTCGGCCAGCGCCGCCTCCAACTCGCCGTAAAGCGGGCCGTTGCCGCAAACCAGCCGCGACGCCCCTGCCCCTGCCCCGTATCGCTCAATCGCCTCAATCGCCGCCGCCCTGACCCCGGCATGCTGAGACAGGCCGAAATAATCGTTTCCGCTGAAAGAGATAAGCGTCCGCCCGTCCTTTTCCACCCGGGCCTGTCCCAGCGGGGTCACGGCATGCAGGCGGCGTTGCCGGTGCGCCTTATGCAGGGCTTCGATCCGCCCGTTCAGTACCGTATCTAATGCTGGCATGATGCGTTGTTTATGCTATAGGAAAGCCATGTTCGCTGAAAATATTCCCCCTCACCTGCCCCGTCATGACTGGACGATGCCCGAAGTCACGGCGCTGATGGAATTGCCGTTTGCCGATCTGCTCTACCGGGCGCACAGCGTCCACCGGGCGGCGTTCGACCCAAGCGAGGTACAGGTTTCCACCCTGCTTAGCATCAAAACCGGCGGCTGTCCCGAGGATTGCAAATACTGCCCGCAGAGCGCGCATTTCGATACCGGATTGCAGGCGGGCAAGCTGATGCGGGCCGATGCGGTGCGCGAGGCGGCGCGGCAGGCCAAAGCCGCCGGGGCCAGCCGGTTTTGCATGGGCGCGGCGTGGCGCTCGCCCAAAGAGCGCGACCTGCCCATGCTTGAAGAGATGATTGCCACCGTCCGGCAAGAAGGGCTTGAGACCTGCATGACGCTGGGTATGCTGGATGCGCATCAGGCGGAGCGGCTGAGCGCGGCGGGGCTGGATTACTACAACCACAACCTCGACACTTCGGAAGCGTTTTACGGAGAGATTATCACGACGCGCAGCTACCGCGAGCGGCTGGAGACCTTGCGCCATGTACGCGAAGCCGGAATGAAAGTCTGCTGCGGCGGCATCGCCGGAATGGGCGAATCCCGCGAAGACCGCGCAGCTTTGCTGCATACGCTGGCGACGCTGCCGGTGCATCCCGAAAGCGTGCCGATCAATCTGCTGGTGCGGGTCGAAGGCACGCCGCTGGCGGGCACGGATACGCTCGATCCGCTGGAATTCGTGCGTACCATAGCGACCGCCCGCATCCTGATGCCGCGCTCGCAGGTACGGCTATCGGCAGGCCGTGAGGCGATGGACGCCGCCATGCAGGCGCTATGTTTCTTCGCCGGGGCCAATTCGATTTTCTATGGCGAGAAGCTCCTGACTACGCCCAACCCGGCGGAACATGAGGATCAGGCGCTGCTCGCGGCGCTCGGCATGCGGGCCGCCCCGGCAAAAGCCAAAGAGAAGGGGCACGCGAATGCCGCGTGAGGAGAGAGCCTTATGTATGTCCGGCCAATAACCCTGACCGATCACGATGTCGTGCTTGAGCTGGCGCAAAAGGCCGGGTTCGGCATGACCTCGCTGCCGCCCGATGCCGGTGTGCTGCGGGCCAAAGTGGAAAAAGCGGCGGCGAGCTTCGCCGGGCAGGCGGCACATCCGGGCGATGAGAGCTACCTTTTCGCGCTGGTTGATCCCGAAAACAATCTTGTCGTCGGCATCGCCGGGATCAAGGCGAAAGTGGGGCTTCGCCAGCCGTTTTATTCCTACCTGCTGTCCACCATCACGCAAGCTTCGCGGGAGCTGGATATTTTTTCGGTGCAAAAAGTGCTTTCCATCGTCAACGACTACACGGGCGCTACCGAAATCGGCTCGCTGTTTTTACTGCCCGAATACCGCCGCGACCGTATCGGGCGCTTCCTCTCGCGCATGCGGTTTCTGTTCATGGCCCAGTTCCGCGAGCGCTTCGACGAGCGGGTAATCTCGGAGATTCGCGGCGTTCATGATAAGGACGGCAACTCCCCGTTTTACGACGGCATCGCCCGGCATTTCTTCCGTATGGAATTCTCCCGCGCCGATTACGTCAATGCGACGCAGGGCAATCAGTTCATCACCGACCTGATGCCCAAATACCCGATTTACGTCAATTTGCTGCCCAAGGCGGCGCAGGAAGTCATCGGCCAGCCCTACCCCTCCAGCGAACCGGCTAAGGCGATGCTGGAGAAAGAAGGCTTCTTCTGGAACGATTATCTCGATATTTTCGACGGCGGGCCGACGCTGGAAGCGCGTTTCGGCACGATTCGCACCATCGCGGAAAGCAGAGTCGGGCAGGTCGGGAAGATCGTGCCGCGCACTGAGGGAGAGAAATATATCTTCTCCGCCGGGGATATGGCGCATTTTCGCTCCTGCGTGGGCCGCCTGCCCCCGGAAGAGGAAACGCTGACCTTATCCGAGCACGTCACCCTGTGGCTGGGCGTCGGCAAAGGTGACACCGTGCGCTGTGTACGGCTTTAGGAATCAGGTTACAGGTTATAGGTTTTAGGTTTTAGCAGGGGATGGGGGATGGGGTGTCGGGTACAAGAAACTTTAGGATCAGGCTGTTTTCCCTAAAACCTGTAACCTGATTCCTAAAACCTATAACCTAAAACCTGTAACCTGAAAAAATGCTCCCCCCCCTGACCATCCATCTGTGCGAACCACGCGGCTTTTGCGCCGGGGTAGAGCGCGCCGTGGAAATCGTCGAGCGGGCGCTGTGGAAATACGGCCCGCCGGTCTATGTGCGCCATGAGATCGTCCATAACCGCTGGGTGGTGGATGACCTCAAGCGCCGCGGCGTGATATTCGTTGACGAGGTGGCCGATATTCCCGACGGCGCGATTACCGTATTCTCGGCGCACGGCATCGCCGAAGCAGTCGAGGCGGAGGCGAAGCGCCGCGACCTGCCGGTCATTGACGCGACCTGCCCGCTGGTCACCAAGGTGCATTACGAGGCGCAGCGTTACGAGGGGCTGGGTCGCCAGATCATTCTCATCGGCCATGCGGGACACCCCGAAGTCGAGGGAACCAGCGGCAGGGTACGCGGCAGGGTACTGTTGGTGCAAAGCGCCGAAGAAGCCCGGCATCTCGAAGTGGATGATCCAAACCGGCTGGCTTACGTTACCCAAACGACACTCAGCGTGGACGATACGCGGGAGATTATTGCCGTGCTGACGGAGCGCTTCCCGACGATCATGGGCCCGGCCCTGCGCGATATCTGCTACGCCACGCAAAACCGCCAGAACGCCGTGCGGGCGCTGGCCGGGAAAGCCGATCTGCTGCTGGTCATCGGCGCGGAGAACAGCTCCAATTCAAGCCGCCTGCGCGACCTCGGAACGGAAATGGGCATCCGCTCCCACCTGATTCCCGAAGCCGCCGCCTTTAATCCAGCGTGGCTGGAGGGTATCGCTTCGCTCGGGATTACCGCCGGGGCGTCGGCACCGGAACATCTGGTCGAGGAACTGATCGTTACGCTGCAACGCCTGCGCGACTGCCGGGTCATCCCGCTGACCGTGACGACCGAACGCACCCGCTTCAAGCTGCCGCCTGAGCCGGATATCCCCGAGCGTCAGACGGAAACCGGATAAGCAGAATATCCCCGGCGGAAACAACGTGTTATACCAATTCACTTTCTATTGAGTATCATGGAAAGTGAATTGGCGAGCGCGACTGCGCGCCGCGCCTCATGGCGCGTAACCACGATCAATACTTCATTGATCGTGAAATGGTATTATTTTAGGGGCTGGCCTCGAATCAGGCAAGCCGCTCATAGGCTGGCAGAGTCAGAAACTCGATAAAATCTGGTTTTTCGACCAGCAGGGTAAGCAGTTCCGCCGCCTCACCGTATTTGCCCTCGCCGCCGACAGAAGAGCGGATAAATTCCAGTTCCTCACCGAGGATGCGCCTGACATATGCCACGTCAATCGGCCCGCCGTCATCGAGCCGGGAAGCATCGTGATGCGCCCATTGCCAGAGCTGGGCGCGGGCGATTTCCGCCGTGGCGGCGTCCTCCATCAGGTTGTTAATCGGCACACAGCCATTACCACTAAGCCACGCCGCCATGTATTGTATGGATACGTTGGCGTTGTTGCGCAATCCCGCCTCCGTGATCGTGCCCTCGGGAATCGCCAGCAAATCGGCCTGCGCTATACGCACGTCCTCGCGCTTTACATCAAGCTGATTTTTACCCGGCATCAGCCGGTTAAACACTTCCATTGCGGTCGGGATCAGGCCGGGATGGGCAACCCATGTGCCATCATGGCCCCAGGATGCCTCGCGTTCTTTATCAGCCTTGACCATGCCCAGCGCTTTGGCGTTGGCTTCCTCGTCACCTTTGATCGGGATATGCGGGGCCATACCGCCCATTGCGAACGCGCCGCGCCGATGGCAGGTCTGAATCAGCAATTCCGAATAGGCCTTGAGAAAGGGGACGCGCATCGTTACCTGAGCGCGCTCGGGCAGGACGAAATCGGCCCGCCGGGCGAATTTCTTGATAAAGCTGAAAATATAATCCCAGCGCCCGCAATTCAGCCCTGCCGCGTAATCCTTCAGCGTATGGAGAATCTCGTGCATCTCGAAGACGGCGGTAATGACCTCAATGAGCACGGTCGCCCGGATCGTGCCGCGTTTTAAGGAAAAACGATCCTCGGCATAGGTGAAAATATCGCGCCACAGCGCCGCTTCGTGGTGATTCTCCAGCTTGGGGAGGTAGAAAAACGGGCCGGAGCCTTTCTCCGCCTGATAGCGGGCGCTGTGGAAAAAAAACAAGCCGAAATCAAGGAATGCTCCCGTCAGCGGTTTACCGTTATAGAGCACGTGGCGTTCATGCAGATGCCAGCCGCGGGGGCGGACGATCAGCGTGGCAATCTCTTTATTCAGCTTATACTCCTTGCCCTCGGGGCTGGTAAAGGTCAGGGCGTGGCGCACCGCGTCGCGCAGCGCCAGTTGTGCCTCAACGACCCGCTCCCATGTCGGGCTGAGGGAATCTTCAAGATCGGCCATGAATACCTTGGCTCCCGAGTTGAGTGCATTAATAATCATTTTCGGCTCGGCAGGGCCGGTGATTTCGACGCGGCGATCCCGCAACGCTTCGGGAATCGGGGCAACCTGCCAGTCGCTTTCGCGGATATCTTTGGTCTCGGGAAGAAAATCAGGCAGCCAGCCACCGTCAATTTTTTTCTGCACTTCCCTGCGGGCCTCAAGCAGTTTGTCTCGCCGCTCCGTGAAACGCTCCGCCAGCTCCGCGACAAAAGCCAGCGCCTCGGGCGTGAGGATTTCGCTGTAGCCGGGGGCCATCCCCCCGACAATCTCAAGCGGCAGGCGAGCAATATCTTTGGCAGGGTTGGCGATCATGGCGATACTCCTTGTTCGGCGAAAACCGCAGGGTAACAAACAGGAGAAGCAGAGGCAAGGAAGGGTTTTGCAGGTTTCTTAAGATAAAGAACAGAAGAGAGTATTCACCTAAAGATAGATAAGAATATATTGATATGCTAAGATGCCCCTGCCTATTGAAGGAGGGGCATTTTATGGTGACATGCAAACGCTGTGATTCTGATGCTGTGGTCAAGAACGGCAAGGTTCGTGACAAGGCGCGATACAAATGCAGGAAATGCGGGTTGAATTTCGTGGAAGGGGATGAACGGATCAACGAATCGCTGGTGGTAAAGAAAGCGCTGGCGGTCATTTTATACTCACTGGGCAAAGCGTCATTCAACATGCTGGGCAAGATTTTCGGGCATTCGCCCTCGCTGCTCTACCGCTGGATCACAGAGGAGATGGAAAAGCTGCCGGAACCGGCTATCCCCGGTGACATTAAGGAAATGGAGTTCGATGAGATGTGGCATTTCATCGGCTCAAAAAAAACAAACTCTGGATCATCAAAGCGGTGGATCGTGGCACAGGGCGAACTGTTGCCTGGGTGGTCGGCGGTCGTGATGCTGCAACGTTCCGGCGACTCTACGACAAGGTCAAACACCTGACGGATTGCATTTTCTACACCGATGATTGGGATGCATTCGCCAAAGTTCTTCCCAAAGAACGGCATGTGATCGGCAAATCAGGTACGGTCGCCATTGAGCGCGACAACAGCAACACACGTCACCATCTGGGACGCATGACCCGACGCACCAAAATTGTCTCAAAAAAGGAGCAAATGGTCTATGGCTCCATGAAGCGCTGGCTGGATTTCACTACACCCGATCTTTTTCATCACTATCAGGCAAAATTATTATCTATCTTTAGGTGAATACTCTCCCTTTTTTTTGAGGGGATCGAAGCCCGGTATCGCAGCAATCCTGCTAGGATTGCTTTTTACCGCCGCAGGCATTTTTGGGCCACGGCGGTAAAATATTTAGGAGTCCCGATTCCGGTCCAAGCCCGGACGGGACTCCGTTTTTTTCCAACCCTTTTATCTATGCTTATACCGTATTTCCGGTTTCGCTGACGCGCCGGATGCGCTATAGCAGGGGCATGAAAGCTGCCATGAACCCCAATCCCGCTGATCGCGCCGCCGCGCAAACGCTGGCGCTGGCCAAATCCGCCGGGGCAGAGATGGCCGATGTCGTGCTGTTCGACTCGGTGGATTTAAGCGCGTCGTGCCGCATGGGCAGGCAGGAATCGCTTGAGCGCTCGGAATCGAGCGCTATCGGGCTTCGCGTCTGGGTTGGCAAAAAACAGGCGATTGTTTCCGCTTCCGACCTGTCCGCCGAATCGCTCGGCATGCTGGCGGAGCGCGCCGTAGCGATGGCCAGAGCCGCCAGCGAAGACCCCTACGGTTCGTTGGCGGATGCGGTGCTGCTAGCCAAAGACTGGCCGGAGCTTGACTTGTACGATGCGCACGAGCCGGAAATGACGGCGCTCTACGCTATGGCGCTGGCGGCGGAGGGCGAGGCGCTGGCGGTTAAAGGCATTACCAATTCCGACGGCGGGCATGCGGGCTACAGCCGTCACCGCGTGACGCTGGCGACCAGTCACGGGTTTTTCGGGCAGTATGATATCAGCAGCGCCTCGGTGTCGGTAGCGGTCATCGCCGGGGAGGGCGACGGCATGGAAGGCGATTACGATTACGCCTCCACCCGGCATTACGCGGACTTGCCCGATCCGGCCAGTATTGGTAAAACAGCGGCGGAGCGAACCTTAAAACGCCTCAATCCCCGGAAGCTGAATACCAAACCCCTGCCGCTGGTCTTCGATCCCCGGGTGGGAAAAAGCCTGCTCGGTGCGCTCTCCGGCGCGATTTCGGGCGCGGCGATTGCCCGGGGTACGAGCTTTCTTAAAGATATGCTGGGAAAGCCGGTTTTCGTGCCGGGCGTGAACGTCACCGACGATCCGCTGCGGGTGCGTGGCCTCGGCTCGCATCCCTTCGATGGCGAGGGGGTGGCGGTAGCCAAACGCGATATGGTCAGGGACGGCGTGTTGCAACACTGGTTTCTGGATACGCGCAGCGCGGCGCGCCTCGGGCTTGAGACTCTTGGTCATGCCTCGCGGGGGGTGGCTTCGCCGCCCTCGCCGTCCTACAGCAATTTTTACATGCAGGCGGGAAGCGTCAGCCCCAAAGACCTGGTGGCCGATATCAAAGAGGGGGTGTATGTCACCGAGACGCAGGGCATGGGGGTCAATATCGTCACCGGCGATTACAGTCAGGGCGCGGCGGGATTTCTCATTGAGAACGGAGAAATCACCGTGCCGGTCTCCGAGATCACCATTGCCGGGCAGATGAAAGATATGTTTATGCGCCTGACACCTGCCGATGACCTCGTGTTTCGCTATGCCTGCAACGCGCCGACTTTCCGGATTGACGGCATGATGGTGGCCGGGAGCTAATGACTACCGGGTTGCTTATTCCTCTGTTCCTCACCCGGATTTTGTGGCGCTCACGCTGTTCGCTGCAAAACCCTCCCTCTCCCCCTGCGGGAAGAGGGCAGGGATGAGGGGTGAAATACAAAAAACTCCAGTCTGATGTCTTATACACCCAAACCGCCCGCCTTGCTTTCCCGCCTGATGCGCGATTATATCCGTTCGCATCGCCGGACGGTTACGCTGGCGGCGCTGTGCATGATCGTGCTGGCCGCCGCGACGGCGACGAACGCCTGGCTGCTGCAACCGGCGCTCGATCAGATTTTTATTCGCAAGAACCGCGCCATGCTGCTGGCCATCCCGGCGGCGATTGTTGCGGTATCGCTGATCGGCGCGGCGGCTAATTACGGCCAGACCGTGCTGATGCGCAAAGTCGGGCAGCGCATCATCGCCGATATGCAGATTGATTTATTCTCTCACCTGATCCACGGCGATTTGGGGATGTTCCGGGAGCAGGCGGGCGGGCGGCTGATCTCGCGCTTTACCAATGATATCCAGTTGATGCGCAACGCTGTCTCCAGCGTGCTGACCGGGCTGGCCAAGGAATTGCTGACCATGATTTTTCTGCTCGGGCTGATGATCTGGCAAAGCTGGGAACTCTCGCTGATCGCCCTGTTGCTGTTTCCCACGCTGATATATCCGGTTATCCGGCTGGGCAAGCGCATGCGGAAGATTTCGGATGGCACGCAGGAACAACTCAGTCGTTTCGCCGGGCAGCTCGATGAAACCTTTCAGGCGGCGGAGATGGTCAAATCGTATGGCCGCGAGGATTATGAGGTGGAACGTGCCCGCAACGTCGTCGAGGGTCTTTACAAACTTTATATGAAAGCCTCGCGGGTGCAGGCTTTCGCCAGCCCGATGGTCGAGGCGGTGGCGGCGATTGCCATTGCCGGGGTGGTCGCTTACGGCGGGATGGAGGTAATTAAGGGCGAGACAACGCCGGGTGCGTTTTTCTCCTTCATGGCGGCGATGCTGATGGCCTACCGCCCGTTGCGGGCGATGGCCGGGATGAATACCCAGTTGCAGGAAGGCATGGCCGCCGCCGGGCGGTTTTATAGCGTGCTCGATACGAAGCCTGTGGTGCGCGAACTGCCGGGCGCGGCGGAAATGGTTGTCAGAGGCGGGGAAATCCGGCTGGAGCAGGTTTGTTTTTCCTATGGCGAACTGCCCGCGCTCAGCGATATTTCACTGCATGTGCCGCCGGGCCAAATGGCGGCGCTGGTCGGGCCGTCCGGCTCGGGCAAATCCACCCTGATGCGCCTGCTGATGCGGTTTTATGACGTGAATGCAGGAAAAATCCTCATTGACGGGCAGGATATTTCTACCGTTACCTTTGCCTCGCTGCGCCGCTCGATGGCGTTCGTCAGTCAGGAAATCACCCTGTTTGACGATACCGTGCTGGCCAATATCGCCTATGGGCGCGAAGGAGCGACGGAAGAAGAAGTGAAGGCGGCGGCGGATGCGGCGGATGCGCATGGTTTCATTGAGCGCCTGCCGCAGGGTTATGCCACGCGCATCGGGCCTTCGGGGCTGAAACTCTCGGGCGGGCAGCGCCAGCGGCTCTCCATCGCCTGCGCTATTCTCCGGGATGCGCCGATCCTGCTGCTCGACGAGGCAACGTCTTCGCTCGATACCGCTTCCGAGGACAGCGTGCGCCGGGCGCTCGACGGGTTGATGAAAAAGCGCACCAGTCTGGTCATCGCCCATCGCCTGTCAACCGTGCGTCACGCGGATGTGATTTATGTGCTGGAGCATGGCAGGCTGGTGGCTTCCGGCACGCATGAGGAATTGTTGACGCAGGAAGGGCTTTACCAGTCGCTTTACCAGTCGCAGTTTCGGGAGTAGGTAGCTTTACGCCGATTCGCGCACGGCATTTTTTGGTTGTTTGACGTTTGCCATTGCTGCAAACCCCTGTTCAAGATCCTCTTTGAGATCGTCCGGGTTTTCCAGCCCGATATGCAGGCGCACCAGCAGATCGTCCTCCGCCCAGCGGTGCTTTGAGGCGCTGCGCATGCGGTGAGGCCGGTAGGCGGTCACGAGGCTCTCAAACCCGCCCCATGAGTAACCGAGGCGGAACAACTCCAGCGTGTCAATGAACGCGGCGACGCGCTCGCGGGCCGGGTTTTTAAGCTGGAAGGCGAACAGGCCGCACGCGCCGCTCATTTGCTTTTTCCATAAATCATGGCCGGGGTCGCTTTTCAGCCCCGGATGCAGTACACGCGCCACTTCCGGGCGGTTTTCCAGCCATGCGGCAAGCTCCAGCGCCGCCTGCTCGTGCTGTCTGAGGCGCACGGCCATTGTGCGAAGCCCTCTTGCGGCGAGGAAGGCGTCTTCACCGTTCGGGCAGGCTCCGAGATTGCGCCAAGTACGGGTAATCGCGGCGCGGTGTTTTTCCCTGAAGCTGACGCAGCCCATCAGCAGGTCGGAATGGCCGCTGACATATTTGGTCAGGGAGTGGACGGAAATATCAATGCCATGCTCAAACGGTTTGAAATAAAGCGGTGTCGCCCAGGTATTGTCGCCGATAACCACCAGATTGTGTTTTTGAGCCAGCGCAGTTAGCGGTGCGAGGTCTTGCATCTCGAAGGTCAGTGAGCCGGGAGTCTCAATATAGAGCACTTTGGTATTGGGTTTGACCAGCGCCGAGAGGTCGGATTCCAGCGGATCGTAGAAGGTAATCTCCACGCCCATGCGGCTCAGTTCGCGCTCGATGAAATTG